>JAISBI010000016.1 GCA_031266275.1 Candidatus Nomurabacteria bacterium
CCAGTATACGACGCATCAAACCCAGGCCCAAACAGCACCATAGTAATGATAGACAATAGAAACGGTCAAGAATACACCGTCCGAAAACTAAAGGACAATAAGTGTTGGATGATTGATAATTTGAAGTTGGAACTAGGCGTTCAAGACTCAGACCCAATTAAGGACACTACCACCCTAGAGCCAAGTAATACTAATGTAACCGAAACCAAAACCGTTGCCCTGGCCACTGGCGGCCGAACTGGAGGCAGTAACTTCACTACTACTGGTCTCCTAACTGTAGACAATACTGACGCTAGCGGCACCAACTACGACAACTACAACGCCTGGCGCCAAGTAGATCCCTCAAATGCTACTAGTTGCGCCAATGGCAATGCCTATAATTCCAATTCTAAAACCGGCTGTGGCTACCTATACAACTTCTATACCGCTACAGCTAGTACTGTTGACAATACCAAAATTAACGGCAAGGCAGATTATTCAATTTGTCCGGTCGGCTGGAGGCTGCCTTCTGGACAAAACAGCAGTGGCGACTACGGAAACCTTGATACTAAATATGACGGTGGTAATGGCGGCGCTCACTACGATAATATAATAACCCAAGGCCTATGGCTGTCGGCAGGCGCTTGGCAGGGCGCTTTTAGTGGCCGCTACAGTATTGAACTCAATGGACAGGGTTCAAGCGGCACGTACTGGTCCTCCACAATCGTCAGTTCGTATAACGCTTATAGCACGTTCTTCTACGGTAGCGGTGTCAACCCAGGTAACAATAATGCTTACTCGCGCTACAACGGGTTTGCGATTCGCTGTTTAGTTAGTTAAGTTTCGGGGGGTGGTTTTCTTTCTTCTCCCCAGGTCCGACCGGAAACAAATGGACGAAATAGCTTCACAGATTTGCCGATCGGAGCCGGCGAATGACAGCGGAAAGGTCGAGTATCATTTTAAGTAGGTATATACAATTTTCCAAAATTTGAGTCTTCGCGCAATTTATTTATGGTGTCAAATTCAATCTGTCGGACCCTCTCTCTGGTTATCCCAAAATGCTCGCCAATTTCTCCCAGAGTATGGTTTCTAAGATGGTCGATCCCGAAACGCATCTTAAATATTTCTAGGTCTCGCTCTTTAATACTGATTACACTTAGTGCTTCTCTCACGCTTTCATTAAAAACGTTTTCGATCGCAACGTCCTCTAGGGCATTAGCATTTTTATCGGAAATTATTTTTCCCAGTTCTTGTTCGCTGCCTTTTTGGTCGGAGCCGATAATAACCTGTAATGAGATTGGGTCCGTGATCATATCGAAATGTCGAACTTTTTTAATCATTTCGACGGTTTCGCCCATGTCTCCAGCAACTTCTTCAATAGTTGGTTCGCGTCCGAGTTTAATCCCAAGTGCGGAGCTTGCTCTGAAAACCTTATTAGATTTATCATGTGCGTGGATTGGCATTCTGATAGGTCGCGATTGATCGGCTATAGCCATGTTAATAGCTTGGAAAATCCACCACATAACATAAGTCGAGATTTTAATCCCACGCTCTGGGTTAAATTTCTCGAGTCCTTTCATCAGCCCGATATTGCCTTCTTGGATTAAGTCCATTAAAGTGAGTCTGCCGCGAACAGTCTTTGCTTTAGCCAGAGCCGGTGCTATGACTAAGCCCAAATTGGCTTCGATAAACTGCTTCATGGCTTGCTTTTTGTCCTCTTCGCTGCCATTTGCAATTTTTTCAAACAATTCTGACTGTTCTTGATCGTTTAAAGTCGGATAATTGCGATGTATTTCGTCTACATATTGGCCGAACAGATCTTCTTGGAAATTTCCGGAAACATTGCTGCTGATTCGTCCGTCTTTGCCGTCTGCTTTATGGTCAATCACCAGCTCATCATCAGTTTCGGCGTTTTCTTCCATATCCAAAATCTCAGCGTCGGTTGGGTCGTCGAGGCTGTCTAGGTATTGCTCGGTTGAGATTTTCTTGATGTCAGAAAAATCAGCGCCTGGTAGAATTTCACTACCAGGCGAATTGTTCGTCAATGATTCTTGATTATTAGCCAAACAAGTCTCCTTACCAGTTTACAATTTGTCTTAATTAAGTTAAAAACAGTGATTTTTAGACCTTAATCTTCTAATTATACCACAATTTATTTAAAAACGCAATCCCAAACCTGCTGAAAATGCTCTGAGAAGTGATTTTTCAGCTAAAATTCAGTTTCGAGGGTGTATAATAGAGGCTATGAAGATATTAATTGTCGAAGATGAACCGAAAATTGCCGCTGCCATCAAGCGGGGATTGAAGCAAGAGCGGTTCGTGGCGGAGGTTCAGAGTGATGGTGAACAAGGGTTAGCGGCGGCTCTGGGCGACGAGTATGATGTGATAGTTCTCGACAGAATGTTGCCGAGTTTGGGCGGGCTGGAGGTTTGCCGGCGCATCAGAGAGGCCGGGATTCGTACGCCGATTATTATGTTGACGGCCAAGAGTCAGATTCGCGATCGGGTCGAGGGGCTGGATGCTGGCGCTGACGATTACTTGATTAAGCCGTTTAGCTTCGAGGAATTATTGGCGCGAATTCGAGCGCTGCTGCGGCGGCCGGTCGAGGCTTGTGATAATATTTTACGGGTCGGCGATTTGACGCTCGATGTGACGAATTTTGATGTGCGGCGTGGCAAAAAGCGGATTAAGTTGTCGAACACCGAGTTCGCTCTATTGGAATACTTGATGCGAAATCACGGTCGGACTATCAGCAAAGACAAAATCATCGGCCACGTCTGGGATTTTGACAGTGATATTTTGCCGAATACTGTTGAGGCTTACATCGGTTCACTGCGCCGTAAAGTCGACAAACCTTTCGCTGGGCGGCCGTTGATTCATACACTGCGTGGCTTCGGGTACAAGGTTGAGGCGGAAAAGTAGCGCTTATCGCTCGTGTTTGTAAAAACTATATAAAAGCGTATAATGAAGCTAATCGCTCGTGGATGGTGATTGTAGTTTGAGAGAAAGAGGTGAAAAATGAGCGAAGAGTTAAGGCGCATGGCCATATTTTGCAGTGGCTACAAAACGCGTAAGTATAGAGGCGAGCAGGTTTTTACCACGCAGAGTAAAAAGCAAATCAAAAATGTCGCAAAGGCAGTGAAGGAATGGGCCGCCGGCGACGATATCGTCGTTCAATTCGCTATAGGCATGGAAAAGACAGCCAGGGCTATTGCAGCTGAGATTAAGCCTGAGACAGTTGTTACCTACAATGAAGAGCTTAGATTTGAGCAGATGCCTGCTTTTGTTGACGGTTTTTGGCTGAATTTACCATCCAGAGTGCGTATTGTATGCATAATGGACAGCCGGACTCTTTTTCTGGCTTTACGCGATTTTGTATACAGTAAACGTAAAGAAGAATTCAAAGAACTGGCATGCCATATCGATGATCCAGGCTTTGGGATTTTTATGAAGCTCGAACTAATAAAATACTATAATACGTATCTGTTGGAACCAGAAAGGCTATCACTCCAAAATGAATAGAATATATCACAGACCTCCACGAGCGATATATTCTTTTGTTTTGATTAAATTTGTTAAGACGCGGAATTGGCTTTTTCGTAGCAATATGATTGCTCAATGCCTTTCATGAAGACGTCGCGGTCGTTGATTTTGTCGGTCAGTGCTCCGCGTAATAATTCGCGGATTTCCAGACTGTTGACGTGGCTGCGAATCATGGCGCTTAGGTAATCGTTTTTGTCAACTTTGGCCCAGTCGACGCATTTTTTGAGCCGTTTTTTGAATATGAGGTCGAGCCAAATCCGCATCGAACGGCCGTTGCCCTCCATGAACGGATGGGCGATATTCATTTCGGCGTATTTTTCAATGATTTCCTCATATGTGTCTTCCGGCATTTGCTCAATTTTTGCGAGAATGTCGGGCAAAAACAGCGAGTTAGCGAAGCGAAAGTCACCTTTGCTGATATTTTTGGTCCGGATTTGCCCAGCAAAATCATAAAGTCCGCTGAATAGATATTCGTGTATTTGTTGTAGGCCCTTAGTCGTGCCGACTTCGAAGCTGCCAATTTCAGGACTGTCGAACAGTTTCAGGGCGCGTTCTTTGCTGATTTCGTCGATGTTTTGCATATTTATATTATATCATTAACCGCTTGTGATTGCAAAAATAGCAGGAAGACACGATTTACTTTTTCAGCTAAAATTCAGTTTCAATGCGGTATAATATAGAGTATGAAAGTTTTTGATGAGGCGGTTTTGCGGTTGACGGCGGTTTATACGGCGATTTTGTTGACGGTTTCGGTCGGGTTTTCGGTGGCTTGTTATTTTGCGGCCGATCACGAGTTGAATCGGCCTTTTCGGCAGCGTGGCGGCGTCAATATCACGCATGAAATTGCGCCGAATGGTGATGAAACTTTTTTGGTTTGGGCACGCGAGCGCGATAATGAAATTCGGACTGGTTTTTTGATGCAGTTGGTGTTTATTAATTTTGGGATTGTGGTAGGCGGCGCAGTGCTCAGCTATTTTTTGGCGCGGCGGACCCTGCGACCGATTCGTGAAATGACCGAGCGTCAGGCCAATTTCATTTCCGACGCCAGTCACGAATTGCGGACGCCGCTGGCGGCTATTCAGATGGAAAACGAGGTGCTGTTGAAAGACGAAAAGGCTAAGTCCGGCGATTACAAAAAGCAAGTCGAGAGTAATCTCGAGGAGCTGTATAAGGTGACTGGTTTGACTGAGCGGTTGTTGGAAATAACTCAGACCGACTCACTGAATTTAACAGAAGTAAATGCGGCTAAAACCGTCGAAATAGCTGTCCGGAAAATGACCAAAATGGCCGGCCGCAAAGACGTCAAACTGGCCAACAAAGTCGGTCAGTTAAAACTGCGCGCCAACGCTGCCGCGCTGGAACAAATCCTGCTGATTTTGCTAGACAACGCCATCAAATACAGCCCGCACGGCAAATGTGTCACGGTCGGCCAGCGCGATCAGAAACTATACGTCGCGGACGAGGGCGATGGCATCGGGCCAGAGGACCTGCCGCATATTTTCGACCGGTTTTATCGCGCCGAAAAATCGCGCACTACGGACGGTTATGGGCTGGGGCTTAGTTTGGCGCAGCATTTGGCTGGGAAAATGAATTTGAAAATCACGGCCGGCAACGGCAAGGTCGGCGGGGCGATTTTTTGGATAGCTTGACGACGAGCGGGTCGCTTGCTTTTCTCGCCCATTCGTGATACAATTCACACGTTACGCACAGATAATTGATAAAGGAGATTTATTGTGGCTAAAACTGTAATTGGCAATTTGAAATTGCGCATTCCGGCCGGCAAGGCTACGGCTGGGCCGCCTGTTGGCTCGACGTTGGGTCAGTGGGGATTGAATATGATGGATTTCATCAATCCTTTCAACGAAGCGACGAAAGATTTGATGGGTAAAGACGTCATCGTCCATATGAAAATTTATGACGACCGCACTTTTGACTGGACCTGCTTGGGCCGTCCGGTCGACGATTTGATTCGCGAAAAGGCCGGCATACCAAAAGGCAGCGGCCGACCGCACACTGATAAAGTTGGCAAAATTACTCGCGCTCAGGCCGAAGAAATTGCCGAGATAAAAAAAGATCACCTAAACGCCATCGACATGGACGGCGCCGTGAAAGTCATCGCTGGCACCGCGCGCTCGATGGGTGTCGAGGTGGAGGAATAGGAGGACTATGTCAGGGAAAAAATCAAGTTCAAAATCGAAGCGCAAATTGGTCGGCTTGGTCTCAGAAGCCAGCGGCCACCGCACATATTATGTCAAAAAGAGCACCATGAACACGCCGGACGCGTTGGTGCTGAAAAAATACGACCCGATGACGAAAAGGCATGAGACTTACAAAGAGACCAAGAAAAATCTCGGTCGAAATGTGGTCAAAGAGAAGAAGCATTAGACCCGTGTTTTGTTGAAAATTGAGCCTCGTTTCAAGGGGCTTGATTTTTTATCGCTAATTTCAAGAGCCAGCGTACTCGCGTGCGCTGGCTCAGTGTTATTTTAGGTCGACTTCAATGGCGGTAAAAACTTTTTCGCTTGTTTCACTTTTTGGGAATATGCTTTCAAACTACGCCTGAGGGATTTCACCTCTTTTTTATTGACGTCAATATAATATTCTAGCTCAGCAATTGTGGTTTCATAAACTTCAACTCGCTTTTTTTCTGCTTCTTTGAGCGCAAAGCGGTCACAAATAATGGCATAATTATGCTCCGAGAGACATAAATCATCGCGCTCAAAGACTTGTGCAATCTCCTTGTCGCCCCTAGGTAAGCCGATATGCCTAATTTCGAAACTGAAATAAGAAATTATAGCATGCATACCCGCAGCGCGCCAATAATCACCATTAACTACGATGAATTTCTCATCGGATGCTGTGAACTCAGAAAAGCATTTACAACATTGTATGAAATCGTAGTGCTCATCGTTGATGACAATATATAATTTACCGTTTGCGGCTCGTTTGAGCTTAAAATACTCGCGCACTTCGAATTCTTTGCGCAATTCAGTCATTGCCAATTCGTTTTTATCCATAGTAATCACCTCCCGTGACGAATACTCTTCCAATACTTTATCCTAAAATAACTGGTCTCATTATGTCACAAAAATGAAACAGCCGCAACTGCTGGTATTTGTTTTCCGAAAAAAATAGTGTATAATGTGTTAAGTTATGCATAGGAGATTGAATTGAACTGGAAATTGATTTTTAAGTCGCTGGCCAATAAAGACATGTTGAAACGTGTTTTGGGGGTCTTGGGAATTATCGTGATTTTTCGATTTTTGGCGCACGTGCCGGTGCCTCTGGCGGAGCCAACGGCGCTGAAAGACATCATCACTTCGACTATTGAGAGCACGAATTTCGGCGGATTTTTGAATTTGCTGTCGGGCGGAGCTCTGGCCAGTTTTTCGATTGTGCTGGTCGGCATGAGCCCTTATATCACGGCGTCGGTCATCACTCAGCTTTTGACGAAAGCTATCCCGAAGCTCGAGGAGTTGCATAAAGACGGCGAGTCGGGCCGTCGCAAGATTAATCAATGGACGAGATATATCACTCTGCCGTTGGCGATTTTGCAGTCCATCGCTTATATTTTCATCTTGCGCCAATCGGTGCTGCAGGGCGCGACGGCGCTGGGCGACATGGATACTTCGCAATGGGTAATCGCGGTCACGGCGATGACGGCCGGCGCTATGCTGCTGATGTGGCTGGGCGAAATTATCACGGAAAAAGGCATCGGTAACGGCATGTCGCTGATTATTTTCGCGGGAATTATTTCGCAAATGCCGGCGACTTTTGGCGCTTTCTTCGCCTCGCTGACCCAAAATGTGCCGCCGGAAAATATGCTGAATGTCTTCAATTGGTTCACTTTGCCGATTGATTCGGCGACGTTCTATTTGGCGCTGATTTTGCTGGCCGTCAGTTTGCTGGTGTTGTATTTCCTCGTCAAAATCAACGAGGGACAGCGTATCGTGACGATTAATTATGCTAAGCGCGTGCACGGTAATAGCCAATATGGCGGCGTCAAATCGATTTTGCCGATTAAATTAATTACGGCCGGCGTCATTCCGGTGATTTTCGCGGTGGCGTTTCTCGCCCTGCCGGCGTTTATCGGGCAGCTTTTGGTGGCTTCTGGCAATGAGGGCCTGCGCGGACTGGGTGAATCGCTGACGTTGTGGTTCCAGACTCCCAGCGTGACGACGTTTTCACTCGGGGTAGATTGGACGCAGTTTATTTATCCGGTGGTCTATTTCTTGCTGGTCGTGCTGTTCACTTATTTCTATACTTCCATCGTATTCAACAGCGACGAAATTGCGGAAAATCTGCAGAAGCAAGGCGGCTTCATCGCTGGCATTCGGCCGGGCGACGCCACCGCGAAGTATCTCAAATCCGTCGTGACGCGGCTGACTCTGTTCGGCGCTTTGGCACTCGGTTTCATATCTGTCTTGCCGTTTATTTGCGAATACGTTTTCGCCGCTATCGGAGTCAACATCTCGAATTTGGCTATCGGTGGCACAGGGCTGTTAATCATTGTTTCGGTAGCTTTGGAAAGCTTGCGCCAGCTCAATTCACGCGCGCTGATGGTAACTTATGATGAGTTCGAGGGCTGAGATGAGCAGGCGGGGTGGAAAAAACAAAACTAGAACTAGCACCAAGCTGATATATCTGTTGATGATTCTGGTGTTAATTGTCATCGGTTATTTCGTTTGGGGACTATTGCTGGGCGTCAGGGAAGAACACATCGTTGAACAGCAACCTACTGGCAGTGAGACAATTTACGACACGCCACCGCCCAGCGATGAAGAAGTGGCTAACTGGACAGTAGAGCCGGACCGGCCGCGCTATATGACGATACCGGCCATCGGCATGCACAATGCGCGCGTCGAAGCTCTAGGATTAGTGGCGGACAGCGACCAATTGGCCGCGCCGGACAATATTTGGAATGTTGGCTGGTATATTAACTCCGCCAAACCGGGTGTCAACGGCACCGGCCTGTATGATTGCCATACTTTTTTCAACGCTGACGGCGGACTGTGCGACGCCATGCCGAACGCTGCCGTGTCTGGCACTGAAATCACAATTGAGCGCGG
Source organism: Candidatus Nomurabacteria bacterium (assembly GCA_031266275.1). Classification (GTDB taxonomy): domain Bacteria; phylum Patescibacteriota; class Saccharimonadia; order Saccharimonadales; family Saccharimonadaceae; genus JAISBI01. The sequence continues at coordinate 8,592 of JAISBI010000016.1, forward strand.
CGACGGAGCGAAATTGGTTTATGGCGTGGTCGAGAATAAGACCATGACGGTCGAGGAAGCCAACGAATATATGTCGATATTATTACAACCGCCAGCTGGCGCCAAACAGTCGATTTCCATCATCACTTGCTCAGGAAAATACAATTTACAGACCCAAACATCGTCGCATCGGACGGTGATACGGGCGATTTTAAAGCAAGGGCCTTGATTTTTACAACGAAATGTGATATAATGGAGAGATAGGATATGTCAAAAGAAGTGATAAAGATGATTGGAATTGTACGTGAGGCCCTGCCGAACACGCAGTTTCGAGTGGAGCTGGAAAACGGCCACATCATCATCGCTCACGTTTCGGGCAAAATGCGCAAGCATTACATTCGCTTGGTCAACGGTGACCGAGTCGAAATAGAGATGACCCCATACGACCTGACAAAAGGTCGGATTTCTTTTCGCCTGAAAGATTAAACGGTTATGGATGAAAAAAATAGTCTCAAAGAGAGAGTTTATGAGGGCGAAAAGGCTATCGAAAAAATGATAGAATCGCCAGAAGTGCCGTTCGGTTATCGCAAAGCGGTTGAGCGGGCTTATGAAGAGGGCCGCGATGAAGTGTTTCTGCGCGAAAAAGAGCTTTCGCGGGCCGAAGAGATAAAAAAATTTTGCGTGAAATCGATGCTGTTTATGACGAACGCGTCGAGAAAGTCGACGGCGCGGTCATCAAAAAACAAATTATTAGCCAAATCAACACCGAAGAAAGCAATGACGTCGGCGTCGATGGCGGAGCCACCGTCATGCCGGTCAGGACGAAAGGCCAGAAAGACATATTGTCGAGGATAATTTATGAGAGACAATCGCTGGCGCCATCGGCCATCGTGACACACCGGACGATTACGGTCGAAAAAGCGCCGCCGCGCAACTTCATCGGCAAGCTCATTCATCGGCTGCTGCACGGTGAAGCAAACGAAACGCAGATTGAAAAACAGAAAATCGAAGTGACGGTCACCAACGTCAAAAAGCTATTTGACAAAATGTCGGACGAAGAAAAGCATCAGTTTTTGGTCGAAGTGCTGCAGGGGCTTGAAAGATAGAAAAATCTGTGTTATAATTCAATCAAGTAGTTAAGTTATTGGCGAGATTACGCCTCGTTTTTAGCGTAGAGTTGCCTTTAACTGCGAGTTTTGGCGCCTGCAGATCACGGACGCCAGCCGGATTGGAACGAGCGGTTTCGGCACGATATATTAAATTAATGGTTTAGATTTTCTGATGGTCAATGGAAAATCGCTAGAGAAAGGATTTCGATGAAAGTACGCGCGAGCGTGAAACCAATCAGTCCCGATGACAAGTTAGTGCGCCGCAAGGGGCGCCTGCGGGTCATCAACAAGAAAAAACCAAAACATAAGCAAAGGCAAGGTTAAATATGGCGCGATTTGCAAATATTGAAGTTCCAGCGAACAAACAAGTCGGCGTCTCTTTGACGTATATTTACGGAGTGGGGCCGAAAGTCTCCGCCGATATATTGGCGGCGGCGCAGGTTAATCCGACGACGCGCGTCAAAGACCTGACCGAAAAAGAAGAAAAAGCCATCCGCGATGTCATCGATTCCGGCAAGCATCTTGTCGAAGGCGACTTGCATCGCATCGTGGTCAATAATATTAAACGTCTGAAAGACATCCAGTCATATCGCGGAATCCGCCACAAAGCCAATTTGCCGGCGCGCGGCCAACGCACTCGCACGAACGGTCGAACGAAGCGAGGTAGACGAATCGCAGTGGGCGGCGCGCAGCCGAAAGCGGCCAGTAAGACTTAAAAGTCGAAGGAGAAATATGGCAGAAGTAAAAAAATCAGTCAAGAAAAAGGCCAAGAAGAATATTCCGGCCGGCCAGATGCATATTCAAGCGTCGTTTAATAACACAATCATTTCGTTCGCCGATCCGAGAGGCAACGTCCTCGCGGCTTCCAGCGCTGGTGCGTGCGGTTTTCGCGGCAGCAAAAAAGGTACGGCTTATGCGGCGCAAATCGCCGTTGAAAAAGCCGGTGAAATTGCTAAAAATCAATTTGGCCTGACGAAATTGAGCGTCTTCGTCAAAGGCGTGGGCTTGGGGCGAGACGCGGCCGTCAGAGCAATTTCGAACCTCGACATGACAATTGAGAGCATCAAAGACGTAACTGGTGTCCCACACGGTGGAGTGCGACCCAAGAAACAGAGGAGAGCATAATGGCACGAGATAGGTCCCCCATCGTCAAGCAGAGTCGCCGCGAGGGCTACGCTCTGCATCCGAAAGCCGCCAAAATCATGGTGCGCAAAAGCGGTATACCGGGCCAACACGCTGGCATGCGGGCCGGCAAACCGTCGCTATATAATACGCAGTTGCGCGAGAAGCAAAAAGTCCGCCGAACCTACGGCCTGCTGGAAAAGCAATTCGCGCGCTTGATGAAAGAAGCATCGCGCCGCGAGGGTTTGGCTGGCGAAAACTTATTGAAGTTACTGGAATTACGACTCGACAATACGGTTTATCGCGCTGGCTTCGCGACGTCGCGTCGCCAAGCTCGACAATTGGTCGGTCACGGGCATTTTACCCTGAACGACAAGCGAGTGGACATCCCGTCTATTCGCGTCAAGGCTGGCGACATCATTGCCGTCCGCGCTAAATCTTTAAAGGGTGGCTTCTTCTCCAATCTGAGCGACATTGCGGCGCAAAATTCGCAAAAAGACTTGGGCTGGTTGAAAGCTGACATCAAGAAAGCGACCATCACGATTACCGGAATTCCGGCTCGCGATGAGGCTGAAGAAGATATCAATGAACAATTAATCGTCGAGTATTACTCGCGTTAGTAGAATAGAAGGAGAAAAAAATGAATAAAGAAATTCACAATCCAAACCTGAAAAGCATCAAAAAAATCGGCGACAACAGCGCGGTTTTGACAATTGAACCGATCGAAGGTGGCTACGGCACGACTCTCGGCAATTCTTTGCGCCGAGTTTTACTGGGCTCAATCAAAGGCGCGGCCGTGACGGCTTTTCGCATCGACGGCATCGGCCATGAATTTAGCACCATCAAGGGCGTCAAAGAAGACGGCTTGGATATCGTGCTGAACGTCAAAGCTTTGCGCCTGCGTTCTTTCAGCGAAAACCCAGTCGAGATTTCGGTTTCCAAAAAAGGCGGTGTGATTACTGCTGGCGACATCAAGAGCAGTGACCAAATAGAAGTCATCGACCCATCGCAAGTGATTTTGACCATCGACGACCCGAAAGTGACGGTCAAAGTCGATATCATCGTCGAGTCGGGACGTGGTTACATGCAGCTCGAAGAGTCAACTGACAAAAAAACTCGTCCGGACATGATTGCGGTTGACGCGCTGTTTTCCCCAGTGACGCGCGTGCGTTACAATGTCGAATCGACTCGCATCGGTCAAATCAGCGACTTGGATAAATTGACTTTGACCATCGACACCGACGGTTCGATTACGCCAGAAGCGGCTTTCGAGCAAGCGGCAGCGATTTTGGCCAATCAATATCAAGTTTTGGCAGGAGCCACGACGGTATCGAGCGCGCCGGCCTATGGCAGCCGAGAAGAAACAAATGAAGAGCAATTAGGCCAAGACATTGAAAAATTGGGCTTCACGGTGCGCACTTATAATGCGCTGGTGAATAATGATATCAACACCGTACGCGACTTGGTATCGCTGGGCGAGACGGAACTAGCGGAGCTTAAAGGCTTCGGCGCCAAAGCCCAAGAAGAAGTACGCGAGAAATTGGCGGAATTGGAGTTTTGAGGCATGCATAGACACGGATATAGAGGACGAAAGTTTGCCCGCGAGCGCGATCAGCGCCGAGCCTTGCTCAAAGGCTTGCTGCGGTCGCTGATTTTGCACCGCAGTATCAAGACGACCGTCGACAAAGCCAAAGAGCTGCGACCGCTGGCCGAAAAAGTGATTACGCGGGCCCGTCGAGGCGGATTATATAATCGGCGGCTAGTCATCGCGCGGGTCGGCGACGTCGGCGCGGGGAATTTGTTGGTCGACGTGATTGCGCCGCAGATTAAGCGCGACAGTGGTTATTTGCGCATCGCCAAACTCGATAACAGGCGGGGCGATAATACACTGATGGCGGAAATTTCGTTCGTTGACGAAATCAAAGTCGAAGTAGAGGTCGAGTCGAAAGAGGCTGCGGCGAAAGCTGAAAAAGCGGCCACGACAGAGAAGAAACCTGCTACGCCGAAACCAGCGGCCAAGAAAACAGTCGCCAAAAAGGAGGACAAATAATGTTGAAAACCTATTCGAAAAAAGCTGGTGAGGTCGAGCATAAATGGATCATAATTGACGCTAGCGAGATTCCAGTGGGACGCCTCGCGACGTTCGTATCGATGCGCTTGACCGGCAAATATCAACCGTCGTTCACACCGCACATGGATTCCGGCGACCACGTCGTCATCATCAACGCCGACAAAAGCGCCTTGACCGGTAATAAAGAAGCTGACAAGAAATACTATTCGTATTCCGGCTATCACGGCGGGATAAAAGAGCGCGTAGCTGGCGAAATTTCGCGGGCCGAAGTCATCGCGAACGCCGTCAAAGGCATGCTGCCGAAGAATAAATTGCAGCCCGAACGCATGAAGAGATTACATGTCTTTGCTGGCGCCGAGCACGAGCACGCGGCACAGAAGCCAGTGGAAGTTAAGGTTAAGTAATTTCTGTCATTCGCCGGCCTCGACCGGCGAATCCATAACCACCAGTTGACATCTTTATCAATGTTGATTATAATGCAAGTGTTCTAAACTAAAAAAGTAATCAAACGCTTACTTGCAGCGACTCGCCCGTAAAGCTGGACATCGCGTTAGTAATACGGACGAGTTGTAAGAACGTTTGTTTGCTTTTAAAATGGTTTAGAACACCTCGCGGTGTCCTTTTTTGACACCGAAATAATAACTTTATAAAGAAAGCAGGGTGAAATGGGTAAAAAAATAATATTAGCAATAAGTATCGTCGTCTGCGTCACTGTCGCCATCGTCCTTTCTCGTACCCTAACCCACGCCGACTCCAACATCACCCTCACCATCAACAACGAAAAGACCCTGACTCTTTCTCCTAACACCTGCACCCCCTTCATTCTAGACACCATAACAACCACTAACAATACCCTAGGCTATAACATGAAAGTATACCTAAG
>JAISBI010000022.1 GCA_031266275.1 Candidatus Nomurabacteria bacterium
ACTACGAACCTTTTGATTTTGAAATAATTGCAATTTATCTTTCATGCCACTCCTTTGCTTTTTTTAAGATAACCGTTTTATATCCACATCAATTGTAGCACGTTTTCGGCGAAAGCAGAATTGAAAAGTCAAGCATTCGCCTGACTCTTTTGATAAGTTTTCATTTTTCTTTTTTGCGTGGAGCCAAAATGTCGACGATGGCGACGATGATGCCGAATGTCAGGATTGGCAGCTGGATGCTGTCGAGTAGGGTCAAGATGTTGCGGGCGATGGGGTCTTCGACTGGGAACGCTGTAGTGATGGGGAAAATTATCAAGGTTGTAGCGATTAGGGCGTAAATCAAGCTGTTGAGCAAGCGATGGACTTTGTTGGTGGTTTTTGGCCCGCCGATGAATAGTAATAAACTGGGCAAGATTGTCACGATGAGGGTCGAAATGTCTTTGGCGGTCAGCGGCGTGAAATCGAATGGCAATAATGATATGGCGTCGACCACGAAATTGCCGACTAGTTGGTTTAATAATACTCCGGCCGCCAGTCCCAGCCCGAGCAAGCCGAAGCGCCGTCGCGTCACGAACGCCAGCAAAAATAGGATGACGAAGACGGATATGACAATGATTAAACCAATCATGCTTAGATTATACACGTTTTGTGGTATAATCACAACATGTCAGGACATTCGAAATGGAGTACGATTAAACGAGCCAAAGGCGCCAATGACGCCAAGCGGGGCGCTTTGTTCACGAAACTCGGCAACCAAATCGCCATCGCGGCGCGCGGTGGTGCGGACCCGAAGATGAACGCAGCGCTGGCTTTGGCTATCGAAAAAGCGCGGGCGGCCAACATGCCGAACGCCAATGTCGAGCGGTCAATCGCGCGGGCGGCAGCAGGGTCGGCGACGGCGCTCGAAGAAGTGGTTTATGAAGCTTACGGGCAGGGCGGCACGGCGATTATTATCGAGACGGCGACCGACAATCGCAATCGGACTTTTCCGGATGTTCGCTCAACGCTCAATAAAAACGGCGGTAATATCGCCGAATCGGGCTCAGTGATGTTCAATTTCGACCGCAAAGGAGTAATTCAAGTGGCGGCCGTCGGCGAAGACGCGCTATTGGCGATTTTGGAAGCTGGTGCGGAAGACGCCGTCGAAGAAGACGGTGAGATGGTGGTTTATACTGGCGCCAAAGAACTGGCGGCCGTGCGCGAAAAAATCATCGCGGCTGGGTTGACGGTGAAAGATTTCGGGCTGGAATACGTGCCGAAAAATCAAGTGGCTATCAGCGACGAAGCGACGGCTGGGAAGTTGTTGAAACTGCTCGATGCATTGGATGAACTGGACGATGTGGTAGGCGTGCATACCAATGCGGATTTGGGGTAGTTGACAAAGTGAAAATTTTCGTTATAATGGAAGCGTAAGCAATTCATTTTATTAAGAAAGGATGGGAAAATGAAGAAATTAAATAGAAACGAAAAAGGCTTCACGATTATTGAGGTTGTGTTGGTGCTGGCTATCGCCGGTTTGATATTCATGGTGGTGTTTTTGGCGTTGCCGGGGTTGCAGCGATCACAGAAAGATACTCAACGTAAGCAAGATGTTGGTCGGTTAGCGGCGGCAGTTACTACATATCAAGGGAATAATAAGGGATTGTTGCCTACTACCAGCGACACAGATAGAACTTCGCTTTTGAATATGCTCACGTCCGGTGGAAGTAGTTTTAATGACCCGTCGACTGGGCAGCCGTATGATCTTATATTATCAAATCCTACCGATAACGTAACGTATGCAGACGATAATACTCAGCACATGTATTTAGTATTGAATGACGGAGGAACAGGCGTGGAGTGCGAATTGGGCACAGGCAGTGACGATAAGCATCTTTCTGAAAATCGAATTGTTAAAGCTGATACGGCAGGATCTTCATTCGCCATTATGGCGAGAATGGCAGACGGTTCTGTCTATTGTCAGCAAGGCTAAATGTTCTAAAGTAATCATCCTAAAACCCGCCAGCTTGGCGGGTTTTGGTTTTTTGTGTTAAAATATTCTCATGAGCAAGAAATATATTACGACGGCGATTCCTTATGTCAATGCGCGACCGCATATCGGCCACGCGATGGATTATCTATTGGCGGACATTTGGGCGCGATATTATTTGCAGCGGGGTGATACGGTGCGATATTCGGCCGGTACGGACGAGCACGGGACAAAGGTGGCGCAAAAAGCGGCGGAGGCTGGCCTGACGCCGCAGAAATTTGTTGATGACCTCGTGCCGAGTTTTCTCGAGATGCAAGATAAGCTGAAAGTGGTGCGGACGGATTTTGTACGGACTTCTGATCCCGAACATATGCGGCGTTGTCAGGGAATTTGGCGGCGGCTGGATGCGGCTGGTGTGATTTATAAAGGCAGTTATGAGGGTTGGTATTGCGCGGGTTGCGAGGGCTTCGTAACCGAGAGCGAGGCTAAGGAAATGAATTATGTTTGTCCGGATCACCAAAAGCCGCTGGAAAAGCTGTCGGAAGAGAATTATTATTTGCGAGTGAGCGATTTTACCGAGCAAATACGCGAGTTTGTGGCGTCGGCTGTCGTGCCGGAATTTCGTGGCAAGGAGATTTTGGAGCTTATTAAAGATGGTGCGCAGGACGTGTCGATTTCGCGACCGAAAGAAAAACTCAATTGGGGCGTGCCGGTGCCGGACGACGATTCGCAGGTGATGTATGTGTGGGTGGACGCGCTGAGTAATTATATTACGGCGCTGCGATATCCCGATGACGGCTGGGATAAGGATTTTTGGCCAGCTGATGTCGAGGTGATTGGCAAAGATATTCTGCGATTTCACGCTGTAATTTGGCCGGCGATTTTGCTGGCGCTCGGTTTGGACTTACCCAAAAAATTACTAGTGCACGGTTTCGTCAACGTCGGCGGCGGTAAAATGAGCAAATCCATCGGCAACGTCATCGACCCGAATGAGCTAATCGACAAATACGGTCTCGACGCTTTTCGCTACTTTTTCACGCGTCACATTCCGACTTTTGATGACGGCGACTACACAGAGGAGAAGTTTGTAGCGGCGTATAACGGTGAACTGGCTAACGATCTCGGTAACCTCGTCTCGCGCGCGGCTAATATGGCAGAGCGATTTTTAATCGGTGGCCTTAGTTGCTCGAAAAAAGCCGACACAAATAAATTTGACGAAATCACTGAAGAATATGATGGTTATTTCGCTAAATTCCGCTTTGACATGGCATTAGATACAGTATGGACGCTAATTCAAGACATGAACAAATTTATTGAAGCTGAAAAACCCTGGGAACTTGCTAAATCTGATCCGAATAAATTATCAGAAGTCATGGGTCATCTCATCGTCGGCCTGCGCCAAACAGCAAAACTCCTCGCGCCGTTCCTGCCTGATACTTCAAAAAAAATTGAGGAAGTATTCGGCGGTGATAAATTGGGTAAATTGGACGCTGTCTTATTCCCGAAGAGGTAAACTTGCAAAAAAGTTGATATCAATAGGCTTTTATGTTAGAATACATTATAATTGCTAAGGTAAAAACCCCAGTTTTTAATTATAATTTAATGGCGGTGGGCAGAAATACACGAGTATTAAAGGATGAGTATTAAATCGATAGAGTTTGTTGAACGCGGTAGCATACATGACCGCGATCCGTTTTATAGTGAAGAGAATGCCAGGCAGTCGAAAGAAATTATGGTCAACTCTAATTGTTTGGCGGAAGAATACTATGCGTCTGGAGGGTCGCGCTTATTACTGCCGCCAAAATTTTTGCGTGGGCCTGGTTATATAGATAAAAATAATTGGGGCTACCTGCATTGCGACCGAATCACGAATGGCGATTTTGACGGCTGGGCAGGTGATGGTTCTACCTCAACAAAAGTCGAGGCAGCTTACAGTCCTCTAGAGTACTATCTGCCAAAAACTCGTAAAAAAGCCGGTTCTGTAGCCGTCGCACTATTGACCGGATCAGAATCCAGCTGTTCTTTGAGGGCTCGCAAAGATACGTTTCAGAAGCAACTGTTGGCCGACTATCAATCTAGAGAGAAATGGGCCAGCTTTGCTTCTGGAGGTGGGCTACCCTTTATGGAAGCGTTGCAAGAAGCTGGTTCCGTCAGAGAGGCTGTCGCGGTAGACTACGATCCTGCGAGCTTAAGATTGATGGCAGAACGTGCAAAAAACATGGGAATTGATGATAGATTTATAGTACAACATCGAGATTTGAGACGTAATGAAGGTGGCTATGAGCACGGCTATCTGTCTGATAAGATGATTACGGCACTTGGACTGCAAAGATTGCCGTATCTGAAAGAGATACCAATACCTCTGAGCTATTTTGATAAAATAGAAGTCTCTGGTATGGTGGAATATTTGAATAAAAACGCCGCTGCCCAAGTGGTCCACAACACCGTGTCGCACCTGAACAAAAAAGACGGCAGCGCTATAATTTTCTCCAATATATGGGACAAGCACCCAGAGCGACAGTGGCTGGATAACGTCCCTCAATGGACTGTTATGAAATATCGTAGTCTCGATGAGATGAAAGACATATTTGAACGGGCTAATCAGTTCGGCGCTAATATCAAATACGCGGAAGTGTTTACGGCGGGAGACGGCTACTTAGTTTTCACTTGTCGCATCAAATAGAATTTACTTTTTAAGCATAAAGTATTATAATGTACTCATGTTATTACAGAGTGTTATTTTGTGGACGATGGCGACGGTCTGTGTGGTGCAGGGTGTAATTGTGATGGCGCGACCAGCCGATAGATTGCTCAATACTTTTTTCCTACTCCTGACAATTTTTGGTGCTTCTTGGGCGGTATGGATTGGCATTTTTCTAATTAATGATTATGGTAGTTTATCACAATTAGCAACATCAATTCATTATGTGTCTTCGATTATGTTGACTTGGGCCTTTGTCCAGTTCGCGTTCGCTTTTGTTGTTGAAAATAATACTATGCGTATCGCGATGGCGTTAATAACCATTGTGCCCTCAATCACATTGGCCGCAGTTAGTATTTGGTATCCGTCAGCCCTATTCTCAATTGACTTTTTGAATAAGTCTGTGACCACGATATCAGACGCTGGATACAGTTTTGCAATTTATTATGTTTTATATTTTATTTTAACCCTGGCTATTTTTGTGTACGGCACCATAAAAGCTAAGAGCAGGCTTTTACGAAACCGCACACAGTTGATGACGATTGGCAGCTTGGTATCGATGGCGTTTGGCGGGTTCTTTAATTTGCTTTTACCGTTCTTGGGCAATTGGAGTCTAGTATGGCTAGGGCCGTTAAGTGCTTTTATATTCTTGTCAATCGCATGTTATTCCATCGTGCGCTATCGAGTGTTTGGCAAAAAATTGGTAGTCGGGCGATTTTTTGCTTACACTATAGTGCTTATGCTTCTGACTTTGCTATTCGCCGTATTTGCAGTAGTAATAAACTCATATATTGACGGGACACCCTACGTCATTGCCGTCAGCTCCGTCTTCATCGTGTTAGCAATTATTTTCCAATTATTAATCGGCGTGATTGACCGTTCGATTAACAGATTCTTTGCAAACACACTTTTGAGCGGTAAATTATTTGATAGCATTTCGCGCCTAGCTATCGATAATATTGATATCCAAAAAATGCTGGATAAAATCACGCAGACTATTACTAAAAGCTCTAAGTCGAGCTACGCCATGATTAGAATGAACGTGGCCAATCGCGAATTCACATCGCATTCGCAAACAAGGCATATTAGCGACGAAGAATTCGATGAAATTTTTGGTGCCTTTAGAAAACGTAAAACTGGCGTTATTATCACTGAAGAAGTTAATAACAAAGAAAGGCTATATAGAGTATTGGAATCTAATAGTATTTCCGTCGTGTCGATTTTGCGCGACAATGAAACTCATCATATCGTCGGGGTATTAATCATTGGGCAGGAAAAACCGACTCTATATTCGGATAAGGAAATTACTGCCTTGTCGGCGATTTGTGACGTGATTGTGATTGCTGTGCGCAATTCGGAACTTTCGATGCTGGACAAAACGAAAGACGAATTCATGTCCATCGCCTCGCATCAATTGCGTACGCCGCTGACCTCTATTCAGGGGTATGCTTCGATGGTGGTGGACGGCGATTTTGGACGGGTTAATGATGAGCAGTTGCATGCTTTGAATGAAATTGTCGCTTCGTCGCGGCGCATGACGGTTTTGGTCGATGATTTGCTCAATGTTTCGCGACTGCAGTCAGGCAAATTTGTTCTGGCGAAAACAGAGGTTAACTTGAGTGAATTGGTCAAATCGGAAGTCGATCAAGTTGCGATTTTGGCGGCTTCGCATGGAGTCAAAGTGGTTTATGATGACAAAAAATGGGACAAGATTCCATCGGTGACGATGGACGCGGCCAAAATCGGCGAGGTGATGTCGAACATGATTGACAATGCCATCTTTTATTCGCGTTCCGGCAGTACGGTCGACGTTTTATTGGATTATAATAAAGCTGACGAGACGGTCGGATTTCGAGTGCGCGATCACGGCATCGGCGTGCCGAAAAAAGACCAAGAAGAATTATTCACCAAGTTTTTCCGTGCTTCCAATTCGCGCACTTTGCGGCCGGACGGCACCGGTATCGGTTTATTCCTCGCCAAAAAAGTCGTCACCGAACACGGCGGTGAGATTATTTTTTCCAGCGTCGAGGGGCAGGGCTCGACGTTCGGGTTTAAATTGCCGCTCAAATAGTGTATAATAATAGATGTATGGGTGTGGATTTAAAGATTAATAAAACCAAGATTTTAGTTACGGTCGGGCCGAGTGTTTCTAGCGCGGCCAAAATTGATAAGTTGGTCAAACTTGGCGTACGCGGCTTTCGGCAGAATTTTTCGCACGGCACCAACGAGGAGCGTGCGGGGGAAATTAAATGGGTTCGCGAATCGGCCAAAAAACACGGCGTCAATGTCGCGATAATTCAAGATTTACAGGGGCCGAAGTTGCGGTTGGGCAAAATTGTTAATAATCATATGGTGGTGAAAAAAGGCGATGAACTGGGGCTGACGCATGGCATCGAGCATGATGGCGGCCCGAATTTGCCGGTCCAGCACGATTTGTCGAAAATTGTGAGAGCGGGCGACGACGTGTTTTTATTCGACGGAATGATTGGCGCCAAAGTCGTGGATGTGGTCGGCAAAATCGTGCGCATTAAAATCGAAAACGACGGTTTTTTGATGAGTAATAAATCAATCAATTTGCCGGACGCTGATTTGAAAGGCGATGTTTTTACTGAGAAAGACATCAAAGATATCAAATGGGGCGTCAAGCAAGATTATGATTATGTGGCGATGAGTTTCGTGCAAACGGCGAGCGACGTCGAGCAGCTCCGGAAGATGCTTCAAGCGCAAAAATCCGATGCTAAGATTATTACTAAAGTGGAGACGAAATCTGCTACGGCGGCCGAAAATTTGGAAGAAATCGTCGCTGCCAGCGATGGCGTAATGGTGGCGCGCGGCGATATGGCGACCGAAGTTGGTGAGGAAAAAGTCCCAGTAATCCAAGAAGAAATCATCGAATTTTGCGAAAAATACGGCAAGTTTTCCATCGTGGCCACCCAGATGCTCGAATCGATGGTCGAAAATCCGCACCCGACGCGGGCCGAAGTTTCTGACATCGCGACCGCCGCTATGGAGGGAGCGGACACTGTCATGCTGTCGGACGAAACAGCCAACGGCAAATATCCGCTCGAAGCGGTCGAAGTCATGCAAAAAACCATCGCTTTTTCCCAAACCGCCATGCCGCCGCTGCGCTTGACGGACACTTGCCGCGTGGTAGACGCTCGGCGCGACCACATCGCCATCGAGGCGGTGGATTTATTGCACAGCGAACAAGCTGACGTGATTTTAGTCGAAACTAAAAGCGGCAAAACCGTCGAAAGCGTCGCTTTGCGCCGTCCGGAAAAGCCGATTTTGGCCGTCACCGACGATGTCAGGGTCGCCAATCAATTGTCACTATGGTATGGAGCAGAACCAGTCGTGGTCGATGATACTCGAGAGCGCGACTACGGTCTGCGCTGGCTCAAAGCTAGCGGCCTGCGCCACAAACACGTCATTTTCGTCAACGCCACTGGCGGCGACGCCGTTGATACGGTGCGGTCGGTGGAGATTTGAGATTCCAGAATAAATCAACTGTATGATATAATTGCAATTAGTATAATAAAATAGGAGGGACCATGCATGAAATGCTGAAGATTTACCAGAATTACGAGGAATTCAGAAAAGGATTTACAGAAATATTAAAAAGCGAGGCATTGCTGATGTATAGCAGCGGCGGAGCGGCCGGTGAGAACGGAGCAGTGTTTGTGTTTTGGCAGACAGACGATGGGCATGACATTTCGGAGATATATGAATGGAATGAGTTTAGGGAAGGTATGAATTGGTCAGCGAAGAAGGTGGAAGTTAAAAACGACAACGCAATTCAAAAGGTCAAAGATTTTATTGATGAACGAAAATTGGTGTCAGAAAAGCTGAATGGAGACGAAGGCGTTTTGGATGCATGGGGAAGCGTGGTCGTGAACTACAACGGAGAGCATCGAGAAATTAAAAATAATTTTTCACTGCAGGATGAAGTAGCGGATTTATTGCGGGAAATCATAAAATCGTAAGGAGAAAATATGAAAATCTATCAGTGTAAACACTGTCACAATTTAATGGTCATGCTGTATGACGGCGGAGTGACGCCGCGCTGTTGCGGCGAGGATATGGAGTTGTTGCAGGCTGGCACGAGTGATGGTGCGGCTGAAAAACACGTGCCGGTAGTGGCGCGAAACGGCGCGCAGGTGACGGTTCAGGTTGGTTCGGAGTTGCACCCGATGACGCCGGAGCACCATATTGAGTGGATTGCAATCGAATATGATGGCACTTACCAGATTACCAAGCTCAACGATACCGACGCGCCGACTGCCGTGTTCGCCGTCGAGAGTACCTCGCCGATTACGGCTTACGAGCACTGCAATATACATGGTTTGTGGAAGTCGGATGAGGTTTAAGTTTGGCTTTCTCGGCGTAACATAGTAGTTGATTGCCGCGATATGTGGTACAATTAAAGCCAATGAGTGAGATTGTGTTTCCGAAAAAGACTTTGCGTGATGTGGCGCTGGGCGGCAAGACTGTTTTGGTGCGGGTTGATTATAATGTGCCGCTTGGCAGCAATGGTGCGATTATGGATGATTTTCGTATCGAATCGACCGTGCCGACGATTAAATATCTCATCGAGCAGGGCGCGAAGATTGTTCTATGTTCGCATTTGGGTCGGCCGAGCGGCAAGAGGGATGAGAAGTTGTCCCTGAAGCCGATTGCGGAGAATTTAGCGAAATTATTAAAGAAGAAAGTTATATTTGTCGATGATTGTGTCGGGCTGAAAGTGCGGGCGGCAGTGGCGGGATTGGGTTCGGGCGACATCGCGCTGTTGGAAAATCTGCGTTTTTACGCTGGTGAGGAAAATAATGACCCGAACTTTGCGCGGCAAATTGTGACTGATACTTCTGCCAGTTACTTCATCCAAGACGGTTTCGGCGTGGTGCATCGCACGTCGGCGACTACGGCGGCCGTTACTAATTTGTTGCCGAGCGTAGCTGGATTGTTGGTTGAAAACGAATGGTTGACGCTCGAAACGGCCGTCCAATCGCCCAAACGGCCGCTTATCACGGTGATGGGCGGGGCCAAAATCAGCGATAAAATAGATTTGATGAACCGTTTCGTCGACATTTCCGACGGCATGGTCGTCGGCGGGGCGATGGCTAATACTTTTTTGAAGTATCTCGGTTTTGACATCGGCGAGAGTTTGTGCGAGCCGGACATGGACGAAGTCGTCAAGCAGATTTTGGGCCGTGCCCGCAATAAATTCGGTACGTCGTTTCTCGATAAATTCATCTTGCCGGTTGATATCGCGGTCTCTGAGAGCGGTTCGGAGCGCGGCAAGCGAATCGAGATGCCGCTGGCCCGCGACATTTCCAATCCGACGTTCAAAATCTATGACATCGGCTCTGGGAGCATGGCGCGAGCTCAAAAATTATTGAGTGAAGCGACCACTGTGATATGGAATGGCACGCTCGGCGTAGCGGAAAAAAGCCAATGGGCAGCTGGGTCAGCGGCCATCGCCGAAAGCATTTCAGACATACGTATCGTCAGCGTCATCGGCGGCGGCGACACGGCCAGTTTCGCGCGCGATTGGGCGGCTAAAAATTCGGCTTATTTCTCTCATATATCGACCGGCGGCGGCGCTTCACTCGAGTTGATGGCCGGCGAGAGTTTGGCCGGCATCGATAGTTTGCTCGATGAATAATTATTCAACCAAGTAATTATTGCGGAAGTTGAATTTGGTTTTGCGCCACATGTAAAATATGAAAATGAGAATTATGGCGTAGCAAACGACGGCGGCTATGACTGGGAAGCCAATTTCTATCATTGAATATGGTAGGTCGGCTACCGACTGGCCGACTTTTATAATATAACTCAATAAAATTTGAGGAAGTTGGGCGAAAACAGCGGCCAGAGGCGGAACAAAAATGGCCAAAATTCCGGCGATGAAAGTGAACAGCATGGTTATCGGTACGATTGGCAAGACTAATAAATTAGCAATCAGGCCGAACGGCGCAATCGTGCCCATGAAATAAGCAATGACCGGCATGGTGCAGATTGAGGCGCAAAAAGTGTCAACCATGATTTGACGAATGATGCCGGCTTTTTTCTTACCCCAGAAATAACGCTGAATCATGGGCGACAAAATAATTACGCCGGCAAAAGCCGTGAAGCTCATGTACCAGCCGGCGTCGCCCCAAACATAGTAGGGGCTGATTAGCGCGCTCGCTCCGGCGACGATGAATAGTAAAATCACCGGATGAGATTTGCGCCCGTAGTACCAAGCCAGCAGCGACAAAATCGCCACGATGGCGGCGCGCGTCATCGACGGGCTGAATCCGGTCACACAAGCGAAGAGTAGCACCAAAATCGAGGCGCAAGCGGCGGCGGCGAAGCGGGAGACTCGGGCGAATAGGCGCCGAGCGAAACGCACCAAAATGGTCAAATTATATCCGCTGGCCACGATGATGTGAGTCAGGCCGGCCGCTTTGAACGCTTCGGACAGGTCGAGCGGCAGAGCGCGTTTTTGTCCGGCCAAAATACCCATGCCGAGATTGCTTTCCGGTTCTTTGACGACGGTTTCGAGATTTTGGCCGAAGCTGTCACGCATGTCGCGGGCTAGGTCGATTTTGTCTGAGCGCGCGACTCCGTCTAATTTGGCGAAGCTGAGCGTCGCTGGAAAATTAGCAAAACCGGACTTCAACCGGCCGGAAACCTGCACGACGTCGCTGCGCTTGACGGCGGACTTCGGCCCGCTGCCAACCGACGCCCAGACTGTGCCGGACAATTCGACACCGTCAATCGACGGGCTGGTTAATTTGATGCGCAGGTCGCCAGCATAACCAAAGCTTGGGTCTTCGCTGACAAATCCAGTCATGACGACGTCTCGGCCGATGAATTGAGTGTAAGAATTTATTTCGACGCGTTCCCAACCGCCGCGTACTAATCCGGCCAAAAGGCCGATAATAATTGCGAAGATGACGGCGTATCTTCTCGGTTTGCGCCAAATGAAAACCGCTAGTAGTATCATGTTCGCGACGATAATCCACAGTGGTACGAAGCCGATATATAAGACTAAACTCAACCCGATGCCGAGCACTGCGCCGATAAATCCAAAAGCGATGAACCAAGAAACGTGTAATTCGCGAGACAGCTTAGCGCGGACGTTTTTTGGCGATGGCACGAGCTTTCTCCGCTAAGGAATCGTCTATTTGACTGAGTTTGAAGTCGGGATATTTTTTCACGGCGGCCAGTCGGATGATTTCGTCGGCTAAGCGCGGATTTTTCGGCAGGATGGGGCCGTGCAGGTACGACCCGAAGACATTGCCGGTGCGTGCGCCTTCGAATTTGCCGCTGGCGTCGTTGCCGGCGCCTTTTTTGACTCTGGCGAGCGGTTTTTGGTTTTGGCCGAGAAAGGTTAGTCCACTGTGATTTTCATAGCCGACCAATTCGCCAAATTCGGCTGATTTAGTCACGATATTACCGATTAGCCGCTTCGGGCCGGCGACGGTATAGGCGTCAAAAATTCCGATGCCGTTTATTTTTTCACCAGTCGCTGTTTCGAAATAGCGGCCAAAAAGTTGATACAGGCCGCAAATGACCAACATGGGTGTGCCGCTCGCCGCTAATTTGCGCAATTTCGGGGCAATTTCGGCCAAGTCATCTTGGATTTTGGACTGGCCGGAATCTTGCCCGCCGCCGCCCAATATGATGTCGGCCCGTTCGTCGAACTTCATATCTGGTTCGTATAATACGGTCTCTGTCGTCAAACCGCGCTTCTCGGCCCGTTTTTGCAGAGTCAGCAGGTTGCCGTGATCGCCATAGATGTTCATTTCTTCCGGATATAGCACTAAAATTTTCAAGCTTTTCGTCATAATATTTTCTCCACGTCGGTGATGCGTGACAGTAATTTTCGTATTTTTAACATAGCGGTATAGGTGCAATAAATTTGCAAGTTTTTATTATCAGTCGATAGAAAATGCGACAGTGCCTGACGTAAATTTGGTTCGATATGGTCGATTTCCACGTCATCGTATTGCAAGCGCAACGCCATATCGTAGGCGCGAATTCCAGAGACGACCGAGACGCTATCGAATTGCCGAAAGTCGACATCCCACAGCCACGACATGTCGCGACCGTCGGCGTATTCGTCGTTGATAGCAATCATAGTGGTGGCAGTTTTATCGTTTTGGCTGGCTAGCGCGATGCGAAATCCGCTGGGGTTTTTGACCAATATCAGTTCGACGCTCTTGTCGGAAACCGTCACTTTTTCACCTCTACCAAAAGCAGCCTGAATTTTCGCTAATTTCCTCAAAGATTTTTGAGGATTGAAATCTTTCCCCAAGATACTTTTCACTAATGCCAACGCTCCAGCGGCGTTCAGGGCATTGTGTGCGCCTGGTAATTGTAATTTAACGGACCCGATATTGTATTTTGCGAAGCCGTTTCGGTAATCTTCTAGCACGATATCTGCTTCGACACCATTTTTGCGGTCTTTGATGCCATATAATTCATCATCATTAGGGAACAGCTCCTCAATTTTTTTTGAGTAACCGAAATATTTGACATTTTTCGCCTCGATTTTCTGGAGCAAGGTATCTTCGCGATTGACCACTACCATAGCAGTAGTTTTCTCGGCCACTTGGCGCAGATAAGAAGCCGTTATATCTATTTCGCCGAAGCGATCGAGTTGGTCGCGCATGACGTTCAACAACAGCGAGTACGTTGGCGCGACTTTGCGCACGAACTGCACGGCGTGAGCCTCGTCAAGCTCTAAAACCGCGATGTCGAAGTCAAAAACCTCGCCGTTTCCAAGCTCTGCCAAGACGGCGCTCGTGATGCCACGAGTGAAATTTGAGCCAGTTTTGTTAGTAAAAACTTTTTTACCATAATCCTCTAGCAACTCCGTGACAATCTTCGCCGTAGTGGTCTTGCCATTAGTGCCAGACACCACCACGACGGGTATTTTGGCGAAAACTTCGCTCAAAAAATTCGGCTGGAGTTTTTCGGCGACCAAACCCGGCAAAGCCGATCCGCCGCTGCCACGCAGGTGCGAAATCAATCGCGCGCCCTTGCCCGCTAAAATAGCCGTTTTTTTAATCATACATATAATTGTAGCACAAAATTGCTCGCCCATTTGCATTCCGAGACAGCTATGGTACAATAGGCTTATGGTCGCAATATTTTTTTCTTGGTGGTACGGTTCGGGCTGGCTCGGGCAGGTCGCCAAAATGAAACTGAATTTGGCGAAATTAGCTGACCTTTTTTCTATTAAGCTACTGCTCAAGACCATGTTCGCGCCATTTCATCAATATTCAGCCAACGACAGAGGGCGCGGGCCGACTGAGGCGTTGAAAGCTTGGGGGAACCGGACGTTCAGCCGGTTTTTCGGTTTCTTCATACGCACTCTCGTCATTATAATTGGGCTGGCAGCCGTGTTAGTGATGTCTATTTTGGAAGCGATTTGGTTGGCGGTGTGGTTCGTTTTGCCGTTGGCGCCGGTCGCGTATGTTATTTTGATAACCATGAGGATAATTTAATGGATTATCTATTCGATTTCAACGACAAACGCGCCAAAAAAGCTCGATTTTATGTGCGTTTCGGCAAAACCATCAAGGTCCTGATGATTATTTTGATATTATTATTTGGTTTGGGCGGAATTGGGTTGGTGGTGCTTGGCCAAAAAATCGGTTGGTTGCTGGTCAGCTTCGCGCTTAGTTTTTGGTCAGTTTTGACTTGGCTCGACGGCGACTTGAAAAATCCGGCGACTGTGACAGGGACGGTATCTGGTATGATTGATCCGGATTTACTAGGGCGCTTGCCGCTTAATCCCAGTCCAAAAGATATTGCGCTGCAACTTCAGTCGACTTATGGCGGCGGGTTTTTCTCGGCTCGTTTCGGCGTGCCGACGAGTAGTTTGGAGAATTTAGTCAGTAGTGAAGCGGGAGACTCCGCGACCGTTTGGGCCAAAGCCAGCGAGATTTATTCCAGTCTGCCGGAGCGTGATGACTTCATTTCGTCGACCACCATCATGGCGGCTTTGATTTTGACTCAGCCGCAGGTGACCGGAATATTGCCGCAGTTACATCTGGACGAAGACGATATTTTGGCCGGCTGCATGTGGGGCGCTCACATCGACCACGTTTTGCATGAGCACGAAAAAGTCAAAATGACCGGCGGCATCGGGCGCGACTGGGCTTTCGGTTACACGCCGTTGCTGGAGCATTTCGGCGTGAATATTAGCGAAAAATATTCGGCTGGGCGTGGTTTGAACGTGGAATTGGAAACTCATCGAGAATTAATTGACGCGATGCTCAGGAATTTCGACAATGGCGGCGGCGGTAATGTGGCGCTAATCGGGCCGCTCGGTTCGGGCAAAACGTCGGTCGTCGAGGCTTTTGCCGAGAAGCTGATGGATACAGAAGCGCAAATTCCGCAAGGTTTGCGTTTCCAGCAAGTTTTCGAACTCGATGCATCGGCATTATTGTCAGTGGCGGCGCGGTTTGGCGGCATGGAAAATCTGATGAACCGCATCTTGAACGAAGTTTATTCATCGAAAAATATTATTTTATTCCTCGACAGTGCTGAGTTGTTTTTCGAAAACGGCACCGGCTCCATCGATATTTCCAACATTTTGTTGCCGGTTCTAGAAAACAGTGCCATTCGCGTGATACTGGCCATGAACGAACAGCGCTACTTGCAAATTTCGCAGCGCAATACGGCGCTGGCCGGCGCTCTGAATCGGCTCAATGTAACGAGCTCCAACGAAAAAGAAACTATGTTGGTGCTGCAAGACCAGTTACTCTTCGCTGAGAACAAAAAAACCACTTTTACTTATCAGGCGATTAAAGAAATTTACCGACTGAGCGATCGTTATATCAAAGAATCAGCTCAACCGGGCGCGGCCGTGCAGTTGTTGAAATCGGTCGCCAAAATCGGCGGATTGATTACGCCGGTCGAAGTGCAAAAAACTATCGAACAAACCATCGGCGTCAAAGTCGGCGTGTCAAACGACGCCGCCGAGCGCGAAACATTATTGAATTTAGAAGACCAAATTCATTCCCGCATGATTAATCAAAAATCGGCCGTCGAAGCCGTCGCGTCGAGTTTGCGCCGCGCCCGCGCTGGCGTCCGAAACGAAAATCGCCCCATCGGCACGTTTCTGTTTCTCGGTCCGACTGGCGTCGGTAAGACGGAATTGGCCAAGAGCTTGGCAGCGGTTTATTTCGGCGGCGAAAATCACATGGTGCGCATCGATTTGAACGAATATGTCAAAACCGACGACGTCCGGCGCTTGATTGCGGACGGCGCTGACAATCCCAATTCATTGACGGCGCAAGTTTTGAAAAATCCGTTCAGCGTGGTCTTGCTCGATGAAATTGAAAAAGCTTCCGATTCGGTATTGACGACATTATTGCAAGTGCTGGACGAGGGAATTTTGCGCGACGAAAACAACCGCGAAATTTCTTTCCGCGACGCCATCATCATCGCGACGTCAAACGCCGGCGCCAATCGCATTCGTCAATTAATCGACGCTGGCGAAGCTATCGAGAAAATGCAAGAAACCATCGTCAACGAGTTAATCGATGCGGGCGAATTCAAACCAGAATTTCTGAACCGCTTCGACGAGATTGCCGTCTTTCGACCGTTGAACAAAGAAGAATTACTCCAAATCCTCGACCTGATAATCGCCGGCGTGAACAAAAATCTCAACCTACAAAAAGTTCAAATATCAGTCGACACGGATGCGAAAACTGCGCTGGTCGATGCTGGTTACGACCCACGATTAGGCGCCCGCCCGATGCGCCGCATCGTCCAAAACACCATCGAAAACATCGTCGCGAAAAAGACATTGGCCGGCGAAATCCAGCCGGGCGAAACGCTCAATATAACTTTGCCAAACGTCCAAGAAGCGCTCGGCGCAAAAAACGCGCAGTAAGTTTAATCGAAATTCGTTTTTGTGATATAATGAAATCGCAAAACACATGATTTTCGTGTTCGTTGAATAAATAATGAATGCGGCTATGTACGCAACTTTGTTTGTTCAACGAAGATTGTGTGTTTTGCGACATTAGTACATAGTCGCATTTTTATTTGCGACGGAATTTAAGGAGCTGAAAATGAGTAAAAAAGCAATAACAACCATCACGAACTTTATAAAATCCCACTTCAGACCATTAATCCTCTCAGGCCTAGTCCTCGTTTTTATCTCCTTATTCTTCATAAACTATTCCTTCACTCATGCCGATGCTTCTATAACCCTGACCATAAACGGCGGCCCCACCAACAACGGTAAAGTAATCACTATAGACAAAAATGACTGTACTACCTTTACGCTAGATACTACAACAACTACAGATAATACAACTGGCTATAACCTCAAAGCCTACACTAAAACCAAAAGTACTGGTATAACCATAAAAAAACAAGACAACACAGACCTACCCACTAATCCAAACCACCCAACTGAAATAGTAACCACCACCAAAGCAGAAATCAAAGACAAGCAAACCACTACCTACCAAGCCTGTGCAGAAGAAAGCATTAGTGATGGGGACAAAACAGCCGAAGTAGCCTACGTGATAGCTGAAAACCTGCCATCCATGCAAGTTTTCACTTTATCGGATTGCCAAAATCTACCAATCTATAATAAGACTAATCCAGACCCAGCCAGTACGATTACCCTCATAGACAGTAGAAACAGCCAAGAGTATGACATTAGACGATTACAAGATGGCAAGTGCTGGATGATTGATAATTTGAAACTAGAGCTAAAAAACGGTATGACGTTAACGACTCAAGATACTAATGTGGAAAACGATACGACCATTTACTTTACACAGGATGGCACCCAGAATGGTACGAAATTAACCGGCATGACGGAGAATTTTACGACGTCGGGCTATTTAACGCGGGACGGAAAACAGCCAAGTTCTGATTACAACTGGGACGCATGGCGACAAGTCAATCCGAGCAGTCGAACCTATTGCGCATATCCAAGCGGCGCTGCCTATACGACTACTAACTCCAAAACTGGTTGTGGTTACCTTTATAATTTTTATACTGCTACGGCTAGTTTTGGCACTCAAGACCTTGACGTTCAGGGGGAACAAGTTGAAGACTCAATTTGTCCGGCCGGTTGGCATTTGTCGAGAAGCGGTGAAATAGGCGCCTTAACTAATGAAACGGATATATTAAATGCCAAAATGGCAGGTTTTGCCGACAACCAAGATACTACTTACCAAAGTAACTCGACCACTTATTACGCTAATTGGATTTCATCAGGGTCTTGGCGAGGAGTTCTTGCTGGCGATTATCGTTCTTCGTTTATGAGCACGGGCAGTATAGGAGAATTTTGGTCGTCTACTATAGGTTATGGCTCGACGTCAGCTTATCACATTTATCTCGTCTCGGCGTCTTCTTATGCAAATCCTAATAATACCAGTAGCCGCTATTATGCATTTGGTGTGCGGTGTTTAGCGAATTGATTTCTTAGATTCACCGATTAAGCCGGCGAATGACGGGTTTTAGAAAATATAGCAAAATAACAAATAATCTCTGAAATTCTTGCATTCTGGACAAATTTCTGCTATAATAGGGGTAATGCAGTGACTGGTAAGTTACATTAAGTTGTAGCGGCATGCGTGAATTCGTATGCAGGTCATCGCGCCAAGGAAGTCCATCAGGGCTTTTTTGTTTAGGCCAACTACCCTCGTCCGCTCATTATTTTGCCATAACTGTCGAGGCCTTTGGCGGCTTCAATTAATTTTTCAATATCGTATGATTCATCGCGATATTTGCCATTCAAAACGCCGTATTCGTTGATTTCGACCATCCTTTTTCGAGCGTTTTTTATAGCAATCGCCGTCATCGTGTTGATATATTCGGTTTTATCTAGGTTTTGAACATCATGTTCGGCCAGAGTTTGTCTATTGATTTCCGCAATTGGCAAAAGCGTCGGCGTCTTTATTCCACCTGCTTGCTTTTTGTGATAGACGAGGAGGTTATTGTGGGCTAAACTTTCAATTTCATCGGCGTTGTTGATAGACATGCTAATCAAGCTAAGCATTGGCAGTGCATAAAAAACCGCCAGAGATTGATTTTTGGTGTTTGCTATAAATTCTGCCACATCGATGCCTTTCGCGTGCATGGTTGCGACATGTCCGATGGCTTTATAATCTCTCCCGTTGGCACTAATAGTGTTATGGTGAAACAGGGTTTGGATGCCGTAATTGTCGTGCAATGTGTTAATCGCTTGGCGCGCTTTAGCGTCACGGTCATCGCCGCTGGTGCCGTATAATTTGGCATTGAAACCTTTTTGAAATTGAAAATTATTCATCATTCTGCTATTATAGCACATTTTTCAATAAAAATCAAGACGGATTGTGAGGCTCAGCTCCGAATTGTCTCAATACGTGCGCCGAGTGCATTGAGGCGTTCGGCGAAGTCGGCGTAGCCGCGTTTGATGTTATAGACGTCGCGCAGGATTGATTTGCCGGAGGCTGCCATCATCGCAATTAATATTACAACGCTAGGACGCAGGGCCGGCGGAGCGACGATGTCGGCGGACTGCCAATCGGTCGGGCCGAAAATATAGACGCGATGTGGGTCGACCAGTTCGACGTGTGCGCCGAGCGGCATCAGGTCGGTGAAATAAATTGCCCGATTTTCGTAGCTCCAATCGTGCACTAACGTGCGACCTTTCGCCATCGTGGCGACCAGCCCCAGAAACGGCAGGTTGTCCATGTTGATGCCCGGAAACGGCATGGCGTGGAGTTTGTCTTTCGGCGCGTGCAGGCGGCTTTTCAGCACTGTGATGTCGACCAGCCGAGTCTTTTCATTGCGCGACAGGTACTCGTCGCTCATTTCATATTCCAAGCCCATTTCTTCCAATTTTTGCAACTCTAGTTCCATAAATTCAATCGGCACGCGGTTAATCGTCAATATACTATTCGTTACTAACGCCGCCGCGACGAAAGTCATTGCTTCGATTGGGTCTTCGGAAATGTGATATTCGACGTTTTTGTTTATTTCCGGCAGGCCCTCGATTTTCAATGTCGTCGTGCCGATGCCGCGAATTTTGACGCCGAGTTTTTGCAGAAAGAAGCAAACGTCTTGCACCATGTAGTTCGGGCTGGCGTTGCGAACGATGGTTTGAAATGGGAAAAGCGCCGCCGCCATGACGACGTTTTCGGTCGCGGTGTCGCCACGCTCGCTCAAAACTATCGCTCGGCCGGAGCGGGCTTTGCGCACCAGCGCGCAATGTCTATGTTCGGTAGTTTCGATTTCTAGGCCGAAATATTTTAGCGCATTCAAATGCGGCTCTATGGTGCGCAGGCCCAGCGAACAGCCGCCAGAAAACGGCAATTCGAATTTTTCATATTGTGCTAAAAGTGGGCCGAGAAACATCAAGATGGAGCGGGTGCGTTGGGCGGCATAGACGTCGATGTCTTCCAGTCGCAATCGTTTGGGGTGCTGGATTTCCAAATCGTTTTTGTTGACCCATTTGACATGGCTACCGAGACTCGTCAATACTTCGATGATGCGATAAACTTCTTCGATGCGTGCGACGTTGCGCAGGGTGGTTTTGCCTTTGTTTAATAGCGACGCGCAGAGCAGGCCGACGGCCGCGTTTTTCGAAGTGTTGACCGTGACGGCGCCGGATAATTTGGTCGGGCCGACGACTTTGAAATTTATTTTGCCGGTATTATTGATTTGCAAAATGTCTTGGCCCAAAGCTTCGGAGATTTGGTCGAGCATCTCGATGCTGATATTGCGCGCGCCGTTTTCGATTTGATTGATGGCGCTTTGGCTGGTGCCGACGCGGCGAGCCAGCTCACTCTGCGTCAATTTTTGCGCTTTGCGCGTGTCTGATATAATTTTGCCAATTTTCTTCTTATAGTTTGTCATAATCTCCACATTTTATATCATATTTGATATAAAATCAAGATTTGACTGTTGAGCGCGATTATAGTAGAATGTATACACTATGGCTACAATGAAAGAATTTCGCGACGAGCGAATTAAAAAACTGAATGAAATCAAAGCTTTGGGTATTAATCCGTATCCGGCGCAAACTCATCGCACTAATATGATTGGCGACGTGACGGGCGACTTCGAAAAATTCGAGGGCCGAAAAATCACGGTGGCTGGGCGCATTTCTGGCATCCGCAAATTTGGCAAAATAGCTTTTGTCGTGGTGCGCGATTTTTCCGGCGAGATGCAGCTGTTTTTGAAAGACGGCGAAATCGATGGCAGCGACAAAGAAAGCTTCGGGCTGGACAATTTGAATTTGCTCGATACCGGCGATTTCGTGGAAGCGACAGGCGCCGTCGGTAAGACTAAAACTGGCGAAGTTTCGGTCATCGTGCGCAAGCTGAGGTTGCTATCCAAAGCGCTGCGTCCCATGCCGGTCAACCATCAAGAATTTTCTGACAAAGAAGAGCGCTTCCGCCGCCGTTACATCGACATCAATGTCAACCAAAATGTGCGCGACCGTTTCGTCCGCCGTTCGAAGTTTTGGCAGGCCACGCGCCAGTATCTGCTCGATGCCGGATTCATCGAAATTAACATACCGGTTTTGGAGCATACGACGGGCGGAGCTGATGCTAATCCGTTCGTGACCCACATGGACGCTTTGGACGAAGATTTTTATCTGAGAATTTCGCATGAATTGCCGCTCAAAAGGTTGATTGGCGCTGGTTATGAAAAAGTTTTCGACATCGGTCCGCGCTTCCGCAACGAAGGCGTCGACGACGAACATTTGCCGGAGCATATTGCGATGGAAAGTTACGCGGCGTTCGAAGATTATAACGATGGAATTGAATTTTACGAGGGCATGATTAAATACACGGCCCAAGAAACATGGGGCACATTGAAATTCAAAAACGACGACATGGAAGTCGATTTGGCGGGCGAATGGCCGCGCGTCAAATACGCCGACATCATGAAAGAAAAATTTGACATCGATGTGTTCGACCCAGACGAAAAACTTTTGCGCAAGATTTTGCAGGACCACAAAGTCGATTTGTCGGGCGACGTCTCGACAGCGCGCATGCTCGACAATGTTTGGAAGTTGATTCGAAAAGATAGCGCTGGGCCGTTTTGGTTAATCCATGAACCTTTGGAAATTTCTCCGTTGGCCAAACGTTCGCACGAAGACCCGCGCGTCACCGAGCGCTTCCACCCGATAATTTTTGGCACGGAAATGGGTAATGGTTTTTCGGAGTTGAACGATCCGGTCGATCAGTTGGAGCGTTTCGTCGAACAGCAAGGCATGCGCGATGCTGGTGATGATGAGGCGATGATGTTGGACATTGACTTTGTCGAAATGTTGGAATACGGACTGCCGCCGACTTGTGGCTGGGGCAATAGCGAGCGCAATTTTTGGTTGTTTGAGGGCGTGTCTGGCCGAGAGGGCGTGCCGTTTCCCCATATGAAACACGAAATATCTGAGACCACCAAGTCAATTTATCCTGATTTGAAACTGTAATATGGTTTTTAGACGATTTTCCCTCGCGATAAGCGACTGTTTTATGTTATAATTTTTGATATGGCACGCGAAAAAGTAGCAAAAAAAATCAGTCGGACTTTGGCTCGGGCAAATAGCGCCGTTAATATCAAAACGGCAGCGACTTTGTTGGCGACGTCAACTTTGATTTCTGGGTTGCTCGGGTTTTATCGCGACCGGTTGCTAAATTCGATGTATCTCGACACTTATAAAGTCGGCATCGACGCTTATACGGTGTCGTTCACTATTCCGGACTTCATGTATTTTATTTTGGTGTCGGGCGCTCTGTCGGTGACGTTCATTCCGGTTTTTAATCAAAGATTTTTGAACGGCAATAAAGAGTCGGCTTGGCAATTGTCGAGTTCGGTTTTGAATTTTTTGGCGCTGGCGACGTTTTTCGCATCGATTTTGATTATCATTTTTGCGCCGCTTTTGGTGCAGTATGTGGTCGGACCGGGACTGGACGAAACCGGACAGCATTTGGCGACCGCCATGATGCGCGTCATCGCGGTCAATCCGATGATTTTTGCAGTGGCGACGGTTTTGTCGTCGATGCAGCAAGCTGTCGGGCGCTTCGTGTTTTTCGCGCTAAGTCCAGCGCTGTATAATATTGGCATTATTTTCGGTGCGTTAGTTTTGACTAATGGCATCAATATCGGCGGCTGGCAGATATTCGAGGGCGGCATCATGGGCGTGGCGCTGGGTGTGGTATTGGGTGCGATTTTGCAATTGATTGTGTCGTCGATGGGTCTGGCGGGGCTTGATTTCAAATATGAATTCAAAGTGTTTTGGAAGAATTTGGGTTTTCGTAGGGTCCTGAAATTGCTGCCGGCGCGGTCGGCCGATCAAGGATTGGACTATGTTTCGAGTTTGGTCGATACCAACTTGGCGTCGCGCATGGCGGAGGGCACGGTGCGGTCGTATAATCAAGCCATGACGTTGCATCAAATGCCGATAAATCTCATCGGCATCGCAATTTCTACGGCGGCGTTCCCGCAGATGACGGAGCGAATTTCGCAGGGCCGGCCGGACTTGTTTGCCAAAGAATTGCGCACGGTGCTCAGGGTGATTATCTGGCTGGCTCTGCCGGTCGCCGTCATATTTTTCTCGGCCCGCCGCTACATAGTTTCGGTCATCGTCAAAGACGGCAACGAGCTCATTGCGTCGTTGCTGGCGGTTTTGTCCATCGTCATATTGGTGCGGTCGATTTTCTATCTCGCGTCGCGCAGTTTTTACGCCCAGCAAGACACCAAAACGCCGCTCGTCATATCGTTCGTGACGATTGCCATCGCTGTCACTTGCGCGATTGTTTTCACGCAAGTTTTAGGCATGGGCGCGGAGGGATTGGCATTGGCGCAGATGATTTGGGCGATTTTGGAAGTGTCGATATTGTTCATATTGATGCAGGCCCGCATCAAAGGTCTTTTCACGGTTGATTTTTGGTCGGCGGTTTTTCGCATGATTATTTCCGCGATAATCGTCGGTGTGTTGGCTTATGTTTTGGCGAACTTGTTGGACCTCAGTTTTGACGACCAAACTTTGATGACTGTGGTGCCGAAATTGCTGGTCATCACGATTGTTTCACTGGCCGTATATTTATTATTATCCAAGATTTTTCGTTTGGATGAGGTCAATCCGGTGGTGAACTTTTTGAAGAGAATTTTGTTTGGGCGGTTCAAATATGATAAGTAAAAAGTATCGTTTTCACGGGCATGGCAGCTTGAAATACATGTTCGCCAACGGCGAGCAGGTTCGCACGAAATATTTTGGGCTGAGATTTGTGCGAAACAGTCGCCGTCAGGCGCCGCGCATTGCTGTCATCGTTTCGAAAAAAGTTTTCAAATCGGCCGTCAAACGCAACCGCATTCGTCGCCGGATTTTTGAAACCATTCGTTTGAATTTTGATTTTTCGAAAAACATCGATTTTTCTATCACGGTATTTTCGCCGGAAGTTTTGATGGCGCCGTCGGCTGAGTTGACGAAGCAGATTAAAAAGGTATTGGCGGGTATTAAGTGATGGAGCACATTCGAAATTTTTGTATCATAGCGCACATTGATCATGGCAAGTCGACGCTGGCTGATAGAATGATGGAATTGACCGGCACGGTCGAAAAACGCGAGATGAAATCGCAACTGCTAGACTCGATGGAGCTGGAGCGTGAGCGTGGAATTACTATTAAATTAGCGCCGGTGCGCATGCGCTGGCAGGACTATGATTTGAACTTGATTGATACGCCCGGCCATGTCGATTTTAGCTACGAAGTTTCGCGCAGCTTGGCGGCCTGCGAGGGCGCGGTGTTGGTGGTGGACGCGTCGCAGGGTATTCAGGCCCAGACTTTAGCCAATGTTTATCTTGCGATGGAGCAGGATTTGACCATAGTTCCGGTGTTGAATAAAATTGATTTGCCGGCGGCTGACGTGGCGCGAGTAAGTAAGGAGATTATAAATTTGCTTGGCTGCGACGAGTCGGACATTTTGAAAATCAGTGCCAAAACCGGCGAGGGTGTGGAACAAGTTTTGAGCGCCGTGATAGAACGAATTCCGTCGCCCAAAGGCCAGCCGAAAAGTCCAACTCGGGCTTTGATTTTCGATAGTTATTACGATGATTATCGTGGCGTGATTTTGTACGTTCGCGTGGTCGATGGTGAAATCCGGCGGAACGACGAGGTCAAAATGCTGGCTACCGGCGCGCACGGCCTAGCCCTCGAAGTCGGTCATCTTTCTCCGAAAATGACCGCTGACCCAGTGCTTGCTACCGGTGAAATCGGCTACATTGTTACTAACCTCAAAACTACCCGCGACGCTAAAGTTGGCGATACGGTGACGCTCAAGAAATATTTTGACGGAGATAAAAAATGAGTAAACCTGAACCAAAAACCACTCGTGATATTGAAGAAATCTTTGAATTTTTGACGTTGGCCGAAAAACTAAAAACTATTAAACGTGACAATCTCAAATCAAACGGTGAGTTTGAAACTGACGCAGACCATAGTTGGATGTTGGCGCTGATGGCGATATTATTTGAGCCGAAGTTGAAGCACAAGGTGGACATGGCGCGCGTGATGAAACTAGCCGTCGTGCATGACTTGGCGGAGGCAGAGACGGGTGATGTGTCGTTGCATGAGCAATTCAGCGCCGATGGAGTGAAAGAGGCGAAAGACCAAGCAGAGCTCGAAGCCATGACTAAGACTTGCAAGTTATTGCCTAAAAAGCTCGGAGATGAAATTTATGACCTTTGGCGAGAATACGAAGACCGAAAGACTCCGGAGGCGAAATACGTCAAAGCGCTAGATAAATTGGAGGCTACATTTCAATCGTTAATGTTTGAGGACATCAGATATTGGGAGCGTTATGGTGACGGAAAAATTTACTACGATATCGTTCTAAAAGACAAAAAGAAATTGTATTATGAACACGAAGAAAGCCTCGTGGTTTTTGGTGAGAAGCTGAAGGAAGTTACCCGTGAGAAAATGTTGGCGGCCGGGTTGGATTTGACAGAGTATGACGAGGATAAAAATGAGAGTTCTAGAATCGGCGCCAATTAAACAAAAACCAGACAAGGCGCGGGCCATCATTTTTGACCGCGAACAAAACGTTGTGGTTGTCGACTACGATGGTTGCTTGATGTTTCCGGGTGGGAAGTTGGACGACGGTGAAATTGCTCGTACGGCAGTTACTCGTGAGGTTAAAGAAGAGCTCGGCCTTATTATATCTGATGGCCAAAAACTTTTTACCTTTAGACAGAACCGCAAAAATTATCCAGAGCGTGATGGCACGATTACACCGCAGCGGTTGGTTGAAACTGACTACTTCCTTTTCTACCAGCCAATAATTGAATTTGGCGAGCGGCAGTTGACCAACAAGGAAAAACTCGGTAAAGTTGTCGTGAAAAAAGTAAGGCTTGGTAAATTGTTAAATTTTATAACTGAACACCAAAGCGATAATGAGCGTTGGCCGTTTTTCGAGCAAGAGATTATGACTGTGGCAAAACGATTGGTGGAATCAGCAGTGCAATTAGAGGAAATGAAATATTAAATTTTACCTCTCGGCTTTCGGCGTATTTGCCATACCTTTTTCTGAAATTATGTTGAAGTAAACACTGAATTTATTATCAGGATATGTTTTGTTTAAATTAGCAATGATAGACTCAGAGCTTGCGCAGCTACCCGCTTAATGTCTTTTGCGACAGAATTCAATAACTCATTTTGTTCTTTGACGATGAATAAATTTTTATAAGCACCGTTGCATTTCCTTTCTTGACTTAGTATTAGATTTTAGTTTTAATTTTACCACTTAACCGTCTTAAAGTAAAAGTATGCTAGAATAACGGTATGGAATTTGAGAGTAGGAAAACTATCATGCCGGAGCTAAAGTCAGCAGATATTTCTGATGATAGTTTAGAGTTGAAAACTCATAAGACCGAAAGCTATGGTATTCGTGTGGATTTGGACGGACGTTTTTTCTATATAGATGACAATGAATTCTTAACTGACGACTGGCATGAGCTAGAAGATTTTGCGGTTTGGTTGGAAGCTGATATTGCCATTATCAAAAGAGTAGCGACTTCTTTAGGCATTAAGAGGCGCAGTGATAGAAAGTGTCCGCCGCTGTCTTTTGAAGTTATTGAGCAGGAATACGCATGGCAGAAGTATTACGAATCTTTGCCCGCTAGAATTAGTCGTTACGAGATAGGTCAAACGCTAGGACTGCACTATGACACCATAACTCATTACGCTAAGGAATGGAGCTATAAAACAACCAGAACCAAATGTGAACGCGCGAGTAAACGTGGTAGTTTTCGATATTTTTATCCCAAAAGATTTTTAGCGGCATTACGTGAAAGACAGTTGTCTGTACCTTTGGACGAGGGCTGGTTGACTCTGCGCGGATTGATTAATGGTACAGATATGGACAGAGAATGGGCGAAGCATAGGTTGGATGAGTCTGGGCTGTCACCAGAAATGCGTCGTTCCGTAAAGGATAATACTATTCGCTTGCATTATCCGCCAGAATCAAAGCAGTATCTACAACGATGCGTTAGAAATGTTCCGCCGGCCGGCGGCGATTATTTAACAGAATGCTATATTGCAGGAATGATTCCTGAAAGATCTGGTAAATGGGTAGGGCGACGACTGGCAAAATTTGCGATGGAAATGGAAATTCGTTTAGACGACCAAAGAGTGCCGCGCTGGCACTATCCGTACTGGGTGTATAAAATGTTAAAAACGGAGGCAATTGAAACAGTGGCGAAAACCGACGCGGAAGATTGGTATTCAACTGAAAACGTGGCGAAGTTCTTTGATATCAAACCGCATTCTACTGAGCGTACGATGGCCCGATTGGGCGTGGAACGCGAGAAACGGTTTACGGAATCTGGTAGGGCTATTTACCACTATAACCCGCAACAAATTATTGCCATATATCAGAGGTTGAATTTTGAGCTAGAAACCATGTTTAGTCTTGACGACTTGGCGCAGGAACTTGGCATATGTACGAGAACGGTCAGCGAGCGCTTGCGAAAATTAAATATTGAACCGAGCAATCGAATTCGAGCAGTACATAATCGCAAACTTTATGATACAGCAGCAAGAACCGCGTTAGCGACGACGATTAAGGAACCTAAATAAAATACAACTTCAAGTTTACAAAAAGCAACTTGAAGTTTACATAAATATTGCAAAATCAAGCTGAATTTGGTAGAGTTGACAGTATGAAGACTGCTAAAATTGTGCTACATCGTTTAACAAGAAAGGAGAAAATGATGAATTTTAGTAAAAACTTAAGGGAGCTGCGGGCTAAACACGGTCTTACACAGGAGGTTTTGGCGGACAAAATTGGCGTATCGCGTCAAATGATTGCCCGCTATGAATCAGGCGAAAACTATCCTGAGATGGACAAGGCGGTTTTGATTGCGCAGGTTCTAAATTGTAAATTGGACGACTTGGTCAATAGTAAAGAGCCGGTAGAAAGTTTCGGCCCACACTTGACGGCTCAAACTGTCTCTGTGAAACTAGAGAAGCCAAAGCTTTCCGTTCGTGACAAGGTAATTTACATTTCGTTGTGGTGCGCTGTCAGCTTGATGGTATTTGGTTCGCTAATTGCCAGCGCAGGCATAATGTTCGGTGAACAGGCTAGCAGTGCGGCCGGTTCATTTTTCGGTGCGCTGATGATAGCGTCTTGGTGCATTATTGCGATTATTTACAAAGCGAAATAGACGTTTAGTTCACGCATGGAAAAGCGTCGCTTATTGTGCGGTTTATTTACAGAGCGCGGATTGTGAGCGAGTCGAAAAAGTGCGAAATGAACCATCGGTATTTTGATCTAGCTGAACTTGAAAAAATCACCGGTGACGGCTTGGTGCGCGGTGCGGATGTGGTGGCGTTGGCACGGGATTTCTTTGACGATAAATTAGTGATATGTCGCGAACCGGTGGTTTTCACGCCTCGTTAGTTTAACAGATCTGCCAATTTGACAAATATAACAAAATACAATATATTAATGAATATGAATGATAGAATAGTGCCTCCGGGACTCAGCAACTGGTGTATCTCCGCGCAGGGCTTGGATTGCTATGACCGGATAAAAGACTTATATGACAGCGACACTGAAGGCGCTTATCGAAAAATTCTTCAATTGAGATTGCCGACGGTGATGCGAATTGATTGCAGTCCAAACGAGTTTGTTAGTCGGCCTGACAGTTTCTTCGAACAAATACCGAGTGATACTTATTGGGTTGCTGTCAACTCTGATAGCAATAAATCAGCACCGCGTGAGCGAGCGTATAATTTAGAACGGAGTGCAGCACTGGATTTTGTAAATAAATTGGTGTGCAGCGGGGGGGGGTATAATCTAATGGAGCTCAAAGAAGATCGTCGATATGACTATTCTGGCACGATTTCGGTCGCTCCAAACAGTTTCGATGTTTACGTCGAGGCGGTCAACGGTGGTCTGAGTGATTTAATGCACGGCGGGCGAGTCGACCACATTGCAATCAGAGACTCGTTTACCGGTTCTTTCAAATATTATACCGACGACATAGAGGCTAGGCGAAGTATTTTTAATGCTGTTTCCCGCATTCCGTCACCGACGCCTGACGGTGAAAATGTACCAGCGCGTGACCGTTTATATGTGCGCGGACAGTATGAGGTTATGATTTCGCAGGGTCGGCCGTTTTTCACTGAGTATACAGATAACAGAGTGGTTAGTGAGGTTTTTCGTGATGTGGGGATTGTGGCGGTTGGTGATATTGCCACTATATAATGGTTGAATTTCTGTATCAAATGAATTTGTTGTTTTTCACTTGCTTCATCAATTTGACGGACACATAAATCGCCGGTAAAGCAGCCGCGAGCAGTATTAAAATAGCATGTTGCAGCTGTAGCTTCGTCAGACTTAGCGTGATAATTATACCTAATATGAATGTTCCGATTTTCCTAACCAAAGCTAGATACGAAATCATTTCTTGGTGACTGGAACTAGGGAAAGAATTAAGAACCAGATTTGTTATATATAATTTTAATGGGTCTCTAGTTGCCACTACGAGCGAAAAACCGAGCGTCATCACGATTGATTTTATGATTATGTCCGACAGGCAAAAGCTAATCAAAATCAAGGCAAACGATACGGCTAAGTGGAGTGCCAAAAATATCGGCATTTTATTGGCCAGCCGCTTATGTAGCTTTGGATAAATTAGATTATATAACACCCTAACTGCTCTGGACACAAAGATGATAATCCCTAGATATATCGCCACCTCATCCAGTGCGAAATATTTTTGCAATTCAAATTGCGTGAACAACTGTTCGTTTTCTTGGCCGATGTTGATTAACCCATATAACAGTCCGAAAGTTAGCAATATATAAAACGCCAATTTGGTCGGTTTTGGCAGGTTGAATTTCTTACTTGGTGCAAGCACTTCTGGTTTTTTGGGACTGACTTTATCGTTAACATCAAATATGAAAAAACTTAGGATAAAGCAAATCAGCATATCGGTGATGCAGAGCAGCATCGGCAGATAATTATACAAGTCAAAGAGAAATCCGATGGACAGGGCAATTAACAAAGTCGCTACGGCATAAATAATATTTTCCTTACTTTTAATATTTATGAATTCTTTTTCTTTCCTCTGAAATTTCAAGTTGTTTTTTAGCAAAACATCTCCCATAGCTTTCAAGACAAAAGCTACTTCAAACATCACCATCGCCAAAATAAATAACCAATAATCTGTTGCGAAAGTTAGCAAAAGGCTCGATATGACCAAGCAGAAAGTGCCAATTCTAACCGATTTAGTGTTGCCAAGTTTTTTGAGGATAAATTTTATGGCGAAAATTTGGAAAAATATGGCGAACAGGCTGGCTACTGTTATTAATAGCGTTACTTGGGCGGTGGAAAAGCCTTTAATTGCGGTCAGCCAAATCGTTTCTATGGCGATATAGAACAACAGGTCGTCGGACAGTCCCGCATACCATGGGAAGATTTTTGATACTTTGGTTAGTTTTTTATACATCAGGCTCCGCTTTTATGCATTTACGTTATTGTAACATAACTTTCTGACAATGTCAGTATCAGCTTATTGGTTTTGGGCCGACTAGGGCAGTGTGATATAATGGCGGCTATGAAAGAGAGCAGATTTATCATCGAAACCTTTAATGGCAATCAAGCAACGGCAGATTTGATAGCAGCCAAGCATCTCGAGACACGGTTGAAACAAAGGGATGACGGCGAAAATGAATTTCAAACAAACATCTTGGGCTCTCAGGACGACTTGAAAAACATGCAAACTTATTATGTTGAACCGGGCGGTGGTTTTTGGATTGCGAAAGAAGCAGCGTCGAAAAACATCGCTGGATTTGTTGGACTATGTAAAAAAACTAATGATATTGGTATGCTTAAACGTATGGCAGTGATGCCTGAATATAGAGGGCATCATCTCGGTCAGCGCTTGGTTGATGCTCTGACTCTATGGGCAGCTAATCAAGGATTCCAGACTATCTGCTTAGCAACCGGTAAGGACGAACGTGCTCGCAAGTTGGTGTATGAACCGCTTGGCTTTGTGGCGGTTGGCTTTGATGATGTTCACCAAGATCATATGATGGAGTTGCAGCTCTCGGAAGATTGTAAAGCGAGAAGCAATGCATAATTGTATGCTAAAATAATAGTTATGAAAACGAAATACCAAGTCACGCCAAATGACAGTCGCTACGTTCCGTTCACGCAACAAAAATATGATTGTGCGCCAACGTCGATTATGATGATTATGTATCGAAATGGAATTCCTCTTATGTCGACAGAGGAGCTTGGTTATCGTCTCGGTTTGGTGGTTCCGCCGAAGGATAAAGCTCTTTATTGCCAGTCGCGTGTTTTCGATAAAATTGTGAATGGTAAAATACGCATAATCGACACGTGGTACAACGATGCCAAGTGGCAGTTGTTTGAGCCTGATCTAATGTATCGCGCCATTCAAAAACACGGCAGCGATAAATCAGGCGGGATTTGGAGATTTACGAAAAATGTCTGAACATATCGTTGTTAGGCCGTTGTCGGGCTATAAAGACGTCAAGCCGTTTGTTTATGCTGGGTTTTTCCCAGTGAGCAATGAGGATTATCAGGACTTGAAAGACGCGGTGGAGAAGTTGTCGTTGTCCGATTCAGCGCTGCAGTTTGCGCCGGAAAACTCGCCAGTTTTGGGTTTTGGGGTGCGAATTGGCTTTCTCGGGTTGTTGCATATGGACATTGTGCGCGAGCGGTTGGAGCGGGAATATAGTCTTGATTTGGTCGTGACAAATCCCTCGACGGATTATCATGTGGTATTGATTAGCGGCGAGGATGTTGATATTAAGTCGGCGGCGGACCTGCCGGATGTCAGCAAAATCGCCAGCATTGCCGAGCCTTATATCAGCGGTGAAATTATCGTGCCGAGTGACTATGTCGGGGCAGTTATTCAGTTGATTATCGGCAAGCGTGGGCAGCAGAAAAACCTCAGTTATGTCGACGAACGGGCCTTGATTGGTTTCGAGGCGCCGTTGGCAAATCTTTTGACGGATTTTTACGACCAATTGAAAAGTGTGACGAGTGGATACGGTTCGTTTAATTATGAATTGGCGGATTATCGCGTGGGGGATTTGGTGCGGGTGGATTTTTATGTGGCCGGCGAAATGGTCGACGCGCTTTCGGTCATGGTCCACAGAAGTGAGGCGGAAAGTCTGGGCCGCGAAGTCGTCAAAAAATTAAAAGACGTCGTGCCGCGCCAGAATTTCAAAGTCGCGCTCCAAGCCGCCATCGGCGGTAAATTCATCGCCCGCGAAGACATCAGCGCCTATCGCAAAGATGTCACGACCGGACTTTACGGTGGCGACGTCACGCGCAAGAAAAAAGTCCTCGCCAAACAAGCCAAAGGCAAAAAGCGCATGAAAAAATTCGGCCGTGTCGAAATTCCCAGCGCAGCTTTTGCGGTGATGTTGAAGCGCGATTAAAACTTGCTAAAAATAAACGTTTGCGCTATAGTTGAAGTGTATTAATAACTTAAGGAGTAATAAAATGGAAAATGACTCAATCGTTTCGTGTTCAAAGAACAAATTTAAGCCGCTGGCGATAGTTTTCATCGTTTTGTCAGTATTATTGGCTATCTCGACTGGGATTTTCGTTTGGCAATACTTCAGTCAAAGGGCGGAGATTAGCGACTTAAACGCGAAAATTGAGAAGCTTATATACGAAAACGCAAATCATGAAGATTCGCTGCAGGCTGCTGAGGTCGAGCAAAGCCAAAAAGACCCAAATATTGTTACTGTCGATGAACTAACTGCAGCTTATGAGGCGGCTGGTCATAACCTTAACAATTCTTTCGTAATATTAAATGACGACTATGAGATTAAAGACGGCAGTATCAAGCCATATCAAACCGTAACAGCCACTATCGCCTCTAGGTCGGGAGTAGGTAGCGCAGCGGGACATTTTTACCGAGCAGGCGTTGATGACGATTGGCACTATGGTTTTGGTGCTCAGAACGCAGGTTTATGCAATCGATTTAGTAATTGGCCAGTTTTTGACAAGGCTTTTGCCGACTTTCCTTGCTTTGACGATATGGATGCTCAAACAACTTACGGAGAATACGCTACGGGATTAGGTATTATCTAAAGCACTTCAATATGCCTATGAACGATGAAAATCAACAGTTGTTTAATCAAAGTAACGGTAATTTCAAGGTCGCGTCTGAGCCTGTGACTACGCAGAAGAAAGATAAACTGTGGATTTTGTTGATGTTCTCTGCGACTGGTTTATTTATGGAGTTTCTGTCCGTAGTCGTGCTCCCGTTACTGAATAAATCTGGGCCGTCACACGATGATTTCATAGGAGGATGGGCCATATTAATATTCATAGTGGGCTTCTCGGTAATTGGTAATATTGTGGCCATTATTGCTGCTATAATTCTTTGGGTCAAAGTAATTCGCCGCAAAAAGACGCTGCCAGAACGCAAATTTACAATGTATATTGTGATGAGTGACATTTTCGTGTTGGTTTCATTATTTGCTCCAATACTCTTCTTTTTATTCAGATTTTAATGGTGTTTTGATTTTGTCGGAACGGTGTTGGTGTGGTACAATCAAAAACATGAACGTAATTAGCGTCAAAAAACTCAATAAATCTTTTGGGACAAAGCAGGCACTTTCGGACGTTAGCTTCGAGGTTGCGGAAAATTCGATCACGGGATTTTTAGGTCCAAATGGTGCTGGCAAATCGACGGCCATGAATATTTTGCTCGGTTTTATTGCGGCGGATGACGGCAAGGCGAGGATTTTCGACGAAAAAGTTTCGGTTTCGAATCATAAAATTCACAAAGACATTGGTTTCCTGTCGAGTAATATGGCGCTCGATAAAACTCTGACGGCAGGGCAGGAAATTGAATATTTTGGGCACTTGGCGAAAAACTATGACGCCCAAAAAGTCGCGGATTTGGCGAAAAAACTAGACCTAGATTTGAATCAAAAAATCGGCAGTATGTCGACCGGCAATCATCAAAAAGTGGCGCTGATGGTGGCTTTGTTGGCCGAGCCAAAGTTGCTGATTCTGGACGAGCCGACCAATGGTCTCGATCCGTTGGTGCAGGCCGAATTTAATAAAATCATTATGCAGCTGCACGCTAAAGGTTCGACGATTTTTATTTCGTCGCACGTGCTGAGCGAGATTGAAGAATTGTGTGATAATTTCATTTTCATTCGCGATGGAAAAATCGCGGCGCAATTGTCGAAAGACGATTTGCATCGGAAATCGCAAGACAAAATTGTGGTCGAAACCAACGCCAAAAACAAAGCCAAAATTCAGAAGTTTTTGCGGGATAATAAAATTAAATTTGCTGAAGAATCGGGCGATTTAGAATCGACATTTATGAAGTATTATTCGGGCAAGGAGGAGCGCGATGCTTAGAAGTGTTTTCGGCAAAACTTTGTTTGAAAAGCGTTTCGCGATTTTGTTTTGGGCGCTGGGTCTGCTGCTGGCGAACTTGGCGATAATGCAACTTTTCCCGCCGCTGAAAGAGGCTTTTGCGCAAATGACGCAAGACTTGCCGGCTTCGCTTGAAGTCTGGTTTGGCGGCGACGGACAAATTTGGACAACTTTGCGCGGCTACGTTGGGATGGAGATTATGGGGCAAATGACGACCGCGATGATTGTGCTCGCAATGGTTTTCAGCCTGTCAACTTTGGCCAGCGAGGAAAGTTCCGGAGTGCTGCTGACGCAATTTTCGAAACCGATTTCTCGCACTAGTTTTTATTTGCAAAAGTTTTTGGCTTTTGTCGTCGCTACTGTCATTGTGATGATTGGATTTTATCTTGGAACTTGGTTTGGCTCGGTGGTTTTGAACGACATAATTCCGCTGGGCGAGCTATTTCAACCAATTGTCGCCATCACTTTATTGACTTTAGTATTCGGCACTTTGACATTTGCGCTCAGCGCGGCTTCCGGCAGCAAAGTTTTGGCCGGCGCTGTCATTGGCTGCTATGCGATTTTTGGCTACTTCATCACTTCGCTACGCGGCGCGGCGGAAATTCTCACGACATTGAGTAAGGCCACGCCGTTTTATTACTATAATAATCCGAGCGTGATTGATAATGGCTTGGAGCTCAAAAACGTTTTGATTCTGGCGGCAACCATTATAATTCCGCTCGTTGTCGCGCTATTGATTTTCGCGCGCCGCGACCTGAAAACTCGCTGATTTGTGCCAAAACAGTCACCATTATTAAAATAAATCACAAGCGTTTTGTTGAGTAAAAAATTTTACATAATTAACAAAATCTGATATAACAAGGTCATGAACAAATCTGAGTGGAAAGAGTATGGATATCCTTTTGACGTAAAGCGTAACGCGCAAGTTGCTAATAGACCTAGCCGTTATGTGCGATTTTTGACCAATTTCGCCATCGCTAGCGGATGTGATATTGACGAAACTCAACCAAATCGCTGGCAGTGGATATCTAGTTTTACGAGAGCGCTTGATAATATTTACGATGGTGACGTTGACGAAAATATTAATCCAGAACAAATATGGTCGACTGAATATAAAGGCAAACAATTTCAATACGACTCTGGGGAAGTTGTCAGCCTCGACAATATCAGGGAGGTGTTTGAGCGTATCGTATATGAAAAAAGGGCGACTACGAACCCGCATGAATTGGTCAAAAAACGCATAGATGAGATTAACTTGTTTGTGCCTATGGGAAGACTGACGACGGATGGAGTCGATGAAAATGTGGCGCGAAAAAGGGATAAGTTTTATAAAGGAGTGCTTCTGGGCGGCGTCAGCGCGAGCTTAATAGATGATTGCGCCGATATTGAGGAAGATTTTGAAGCTGGAATTCATCAAGTTAGTCCTGTTTGGTACAATAAACTGATTTTGGCGCGCTACGCAGTTGATTATGGACTGCGAGGATTGCCTATGTTCCCACCGTCGCAACTTGTTGATATAATCAAACTAACAACGGCGGGTTTGACGCAATCGCTATTTGAAACATCTCTGCAAGCTGCGCAAAATCGCGTGCAGCATGGTGGAGAGTAGAATTTAAATCATTGACGAGGGTTGTTTTTAGCGCTCTGGCTACGCTTATGTTACAATAAAGATATGGACATCTTAAAAGGATTGAACCCCAAACAGAGAGAAGCGGTGGAGCAAACCGAAGGGCCGCTGCTGATTTTGGCAGGCGCGGGCTCGGGGAAGACTAAGACTTTGACACATCGCATTGCTTATCTCATCGCCGAGAAGCACGTTGCGCCGTACAATATTTTGGCGGTAACTTTTACTAATAAAGCGGCCGGCGAGATGCGGCAGCGGTTGGGCAAATTACTCGGTCAAGACGGCGAGGACCGGCGATTTATGCCATATATGGGGACTTTTCATTCGATTGCGGTGAAGCTGTTGCGAATTTACGGTGATAATATTAAGGTTCCGAACAATTTCGTCATTCTCGACGAAACGGACAAGCTCGGATTGATTAAACGGGCGATGAAACAACTGAATATTGACCCCAAACAATATAATCCGAAAACTGTCGCCAGCTTGATTTCCAGCGCTAAAAATGACGGCGTCGACGAGAGAACTTATGCCGACATCGCCAGCTCACCCATTCAAAAAAAGACAGCCAAAGTTTATAAAGTTTACGTCAAGCTCTGCACGGACAATAGCTCGCTCGACTTCGACGATTTATTATTAAAAGCAGTGGAACTGCTGAGCGTGAAGCCGGTGCGTCAAGAATTGCAGAATAAGTTTCACTACGTTTTAATCGACGAATATCAAGACACTAACAAAGTCCAATACCAATTCGTCAAACAGATTTTGAACAAAAACCACAATATTTGCGTGGTCGGCGACGATTGGCAGTCGATTTATTCGTGGCGGGGCGCCGATTTCACTAATATTTTGAATTTTGAGCGAGATTTTTCGGGCGCCACGATTATTAAATTGGAGCAAAATTATCGTTCGACGCAGCATATTTTAGACGCGGCGCATAAAATTATCACGAAAAATCAAAATCGCAGTGAAAAGGAATTATGGACGGACAAAAACGGCGGCAAAGAAGTCGGGGTTTTGGCGGCCAAAAGCGAGCGTCACGAGGCGGAAATGATTGCGAATACGATTTATTCACAAGTTTCTCTGCGGGCGCGGGAGTTTTCTGATTTCGCCGTTTTGTATCGCACCAATGCCCAATCGCGCGTCATCGAAGAGATTTTCCTGCAAAATCAAATTCCTTATAAAATTGTCGGCGGCGTGCGCTTTTACGATCGCGCCGAGATTAAAGACTTGATTGCGTATCTGAGGCTGATTTATCAACCGGACGATTTGACCAGTTTCAATCGCATCGTCAATGTGCCAAAGCGCGGGCTGGGCGAAGCCAGCGTCGGCAAGTTTCTCGACGGACGCGGACAAACTGATTTGATTACGGCATTAATCAGCGCCGAGCAAGACACGAAATTCACGCCGCGCGCCCGCAAAGAAATGTCAGATTTGGGCAAAAAACTATCATCTTTGCGCGACCTGATTGACACTATTCCGATTGATGAATTAGTCCAAAAGATTATTCGCACGTTCAAATACGAAGAATATTTGAACGACGGCACCATCGCTGGCGAAGCGCGTGTCGAAAACGTCCAAGAACTTTTGTCAGTGGCGAAAAATCACGCTGGATTGTCGGTGGAGGATTTTTTGACTGAAGTGGCTTTGGTCTCTGGGGCCGACGAATCGGCTGACGGCAATGTTGTGACGCTGATGACTGTGCATGCAGCCAAAGGATTGGAATTTCCAGTGGTCATCGTGGCTGGCATGGAAGAAACCGTCTTCCCGCACAGCCGAGCTTTTTACGAACCCGAAGAAATGGAAGAAGAGCGGCGCCTCGCTTATGTTGCCATGACGCGAGCGATGGACGAGCTGTATTTGAGCTACGCCCAGCAGCGCATGTTGTTTGGGCAATTTGCTTGCAACCAAATCTCGCGTTTCATCGAAGATATTGGCATGACGCCGGCGAGCGCCGACAATGATAATTGGGTCGAAAATGAGCCGCAATACGAACCGTCATATGAACCAGACGAAGTCGAAGCCAAAGTCGGCGACCAAGTGCGCCATCAAATTTTCGGCGACGGTGCCATCGAAGACATCGACGGCTCAGTCGTAACCATAAATTTCAGCGGCAAAGTCCGCAAATTAAACGCAGCTTTTGCGCCATTGGAAAAACTCTGATATAATCAATGCCATGTTAGACATCAAGTTTGTGCGCGAAAATGCTGAAAAAGTGCAAAAAGACAGTGATAACAAGGGTTATGACGTTGATGTGAATGGCGTTTTAAAATTGGACGAACAGCGCCGCGAACTGCAGGGCAAAACAGATGAACTACGTGCTCAACGCAATGAAACTGCCGCTAAGATGAAAAACGGCCGGCCGTCGCCTGATTTAATTGCTGAGGGTAAAAAATTGAAAGAAAAATTATCCGGACTGGAAGAGAAATTGCGTGCGGTCGACGATGAATTCGTCACGAACCTGAAAAAAATTCCCAACACGCCGTGCGACGATGTGCCGATTGGGCAGAGCGAAGACGAAAACGTCGTGGCTGAAGTTGTCGGTCAGTCGACCAAGTTCGATTTCGCGCCGAAAAATCATTGGGAAATCGGCCAATTGCGCGGTTGGATTGACAAAGAACGAGCGGCCAAAGTGACCGGCGCGCGCTTTGCTTATATCCAGAGCGACTTGGTGAAATTGGAATTGGCGATTGAACAATTAGTCATCGATGTATTGACGGATGAAGCGAAATTAAAAGAAATAATCAAAGACGCCAGTTTGAAAAACTTGTCGGCGAAACCATTCACGCCAATCTTGCCGCCGCTGATGGTGCGGACTGAGGTTTATGATGCGATGGACCGCTTGGAGCCGCGCGAGGACCGATATAAAATCGAGGGCGAAGAATTATGGTTGCAAGGCAGTGCCGAGCACGTCTTGGGCTCCATGTACATGGACGAAATAATTGACGAAAAAGACCTGCCCGTCCGCATGGTCGGCT
Organism: Candidatus Nomurabacteria bacterium; assembly: GCA_031266275.1. Lineage (GTDB taxonomy): Bacteria > Patescibacteriota > Saccharimonadia > Saccharimonadales > Saccharimonadaceae > JAISBI01. The sequence continues at coordinate 39,172 of JAISBI010000022.1, forward strand.
TCGCGACCAGTTTTCGCAAAGAAGCTGGCGCGGCCGGCAAAGACATGGAGGGCATTTTGCGCATGCATCAATTTGACAAATTGGAGTTGGAAGCTTTGACGACGGCGGAAAACAGCTTCGACGAACATCAGTTTTTCATAGCTATCCAAAGGTATTTGATTGAACAGCTGGAGTTGCCTTATCGTGTAGTCATGAAATGCACGGCGGACATTGGCAAGCCCAATGCGCGCGGTGTAGACATGGAAGTTTGGCTGGCGGGTCAGAATAAATATCGCGAAACACATTCTGCAGATTATATGACGGACTACCAAGCGCGCCGGCTGGCGACCCGCGTGCGCCGTACCAGTGGTGAAATTGAATTAGTCCACACTAATGACGCGACGGCCTTTGCGCTGGGACGCATCATGATTGCCATCATTGAAAACTATCAAAACGAAGACGGCAGCGTGAGAATGCCGAAAGTATTACAAAAATATATGGGTGGAAAGGAAAAAATCTAATGAAAGACAAAATTCAAGCAAAATTGAAAGAGGCCATGTTGGCGCGCGACGAGTTTTTGAAAACCGTCCTGTCGGGGCTGAAGTCAGCTATTTTATATGAGGAAGTCGCCAAAGGCAAGAAAGAAGCGGGACTTTCCGATGACGAAGTTTTAACAGTCATCGCCCGTGAAGTCAAAAAACGCGACGATTCGATTGAAATTTATACAGCGGCCGGCGACAAAGCACGGGCCGAAGCCGAAGCGGCGGAGCGTGAAGTCTTGTCGAGTTTCCTACCTGAGCAAATGAACGAAGAAGAACTCATCGAAATCATCGAAAGAGTCATCACCACGACTGGTGCCAGCGACATAAAAGACATGGGGCGCGTCATCGGCGCGGTCAAAGCGGAAGTCGGCGCGCGAGCCGATGGCGTGAAGCTGGCGAAATTAGTCAAGGAGCAATTGTCGCGATGATTTTGTTTTATGGCCCAGCCGGCTCCGGAAAAAGCACACAAGGAAAAATCTTAGCAAAAAAATTCAACTGGCAATACGTTTCGGCCGGCGATTTGTTGCGCGAGAAAGCTAAAAACGATGTGATGTTAGCCAAAATCATGGACAAAGGCGACTTGGCCCCGAGCGGCGTAATCAACGAATTGATTTTCACTGCAGTAGACCCGACCGACAAAGGACACGTCGTGGTCGACGGTTATCCGCGAGAATTAGAAGAGTTGGCCGACTTAGTTGAACGTTATGGCGTGAATACCATCGCGGCCGCCATCGTTTTGGTGCTGCCGGAAACAGAAGCGATTAAGCGACTGAAATTGCGAGCGCGCGAAGACGACGATGACGACGCCATCCAACGCCGATTGGAAATTTATCACGAAGAAATGGCGCCGATTTTGAATTTCTTCGATGAGCATAGTGTAAAAATAATAAAGATTGACGGTGCGCCGAGCATCAAAGAAATCGCTAAAAATATTGAAAAGGAGTTAAATAAATGGCAGATATTGTAATTTCAGCCAAAGGCATACACAAAACTTACGGCAAACGATCGACCAGCTACGAAGCCTTGCGCGGCATCGATTTCGACGTCGAAAAAGGCGAATCGGTCGCCATCATCGGCAAATCAGGCTCGGGCAAATCGACGCTGATGCACCTGTTGGCCCTGCTCGATAAGTCGACCAAAGGAGTTATCAAAATCAACGGCACAGACGCGACCAAGCTCAAAAGTCGCCAGCTGAACAAAATTCGTTGCCTGAAATTCGGCTTCGTTTTCCAACAGTTTTTCATGAATCCGCGCGACAGCGTTTTGAATAATGTCATGTTGCCGCTCAAAATCGCCGGCGTCCGCAAAAGTCAGCGCAAACGCCGCGCCATGAAAGCTCTGAAAATCGTCGAACTTGACGACAAAGCCAAAAACAAAGCCAATGACTTGTCCGGCGGACAGAAGCAGCGCGTCTGCATCGCGCGAGCGCTGGTCAACAGTCCGAGCGTGATTTTCGCCGACGAACCGACCGGCAATCTCGATTCGGCGACCGGCAAAAAAATCGAAGACTTGCTCATCAAATTAAACGAAGCCGGCATCACGCTAATCGTCGTGACGCACGACGAAGATTTGGCGCGGCGCTGTTCTCGACAAATTCATATCAAAGACGGGAGGATTGAAAAATGAAAATCATAGATGTAATTAGCACAGCCAACTCAAATCTGTTGCGCAACAAAAGCCGCTTTATCCTGACGATTTTAGCGGTCTTCATCGGTGCGTTTACCATCATCATGACCACCGGCATCAACACCGGCGTCAACGGTTATATCGACAAACAAATGGCCAGTGTCGGCGGCGAGGGCTATTTGGAAATCATGCCAGCTTCGACGATGGAAAATTTGGGCGGCGGTGGATTGGACATCATGGGTGACGGCGATGTCAAAGAATACAGCTCCGAAAAAGCCGCCACTGAAATAGAATTTTTCACTCAAAAAGACATTGATAAAATCCGCGAAATAGCGGGCGTCGAGTCGGCCAAAGCCTATCAAATGACCAGCGCCGAATACATTTATTCGGTGACGGGTGAGGCGAAAAAATTTGAAATCCAAATCGGCGAAATGCCGTCGGACAGCCTCAACGTCGACATGGCTGCCGGCCGCATGGTAGATTTGAACAACGGCAAAGCAGAAATCGCCATTACCGACAAATTCATCGAACCGCTGGGCTTCAAAGATGCCGAAAACGCCGTCAACAAAGAAGTCAAATTGGCCGTCAAAAATCAAATGACCGGCCAAACCACCGAAGTCGGAGCGACCATCAGTGGCGTCATGAACCCGAACGTAGTCGGCTTCGGGCGGGCTTGGATTAACGACGCGGCCGGCAACGAATTGCACGACATCGCTACGGCCGGCTTGCCGGACGAAATCAAAAACCAATCATATTTCGCGGTGGCGCAGTTGACAGACGACTATTTGACCGATGAAAAAGTCACCGAAGTCAAAGATAAACTGAAAGATATGGGCTACAGTGCCATGACGATAGAAGACGAAATCGGCATGATGAAATCGTTTTTCGACGCCGTCACGATGGTATTGACGATTTTCGGCGGCATTGCCCTGATTGCAGCGTCCATCGGCATCGTCAACACATTGTTCATGGCAGTGCAAGAGCGCACGCGCGAAATCGGACTGATGAAAGCGATGGGACTTGGCAAAGGCAAAATCCGCCTGATGTTCTCACTGGAAGCAGTGGCGCTGGGCTTCTGGGGCGTAGTGCTCGGCGTAGTGCTGGCGTTCGTGGCCAAAGAAGTCGCCAATCACTTGGCGGCCGAAACATTCCTGAAAGCCCTGCCCGGCTTTGTATTGGTCAAATTTGACATCATAACTCTGATTGTGATTTGCTTGATTGTAATGGCAATCGCGTTTCTGGCCGGAACCTTGCCAGCGCGACGGGCTTCTAAACTTGATCCGATTGAGGCGCTACGTTATGAGTAGTCGACTAGCTCGAAGAAGAATATCTTTTGCGTGGGGCGTCATAATCGTCGCGTTCGCCACATTGCTATGGAGCATGCTGTGGTCAAATGGAAGTTTATCATGGGATATCTGGTACCCAGTCAATAATTTTGTAGCGCCTATCTTGGCAATTGCCTTTATAGTATCTGTCGTTGGTTTGATATTAGGCAATCGCTCGGCAGCCAAAGAGTCTCAGCAAAAAAATCTCCAAGTGGTGTATAAGTGGACGCTAATATCAGTTATCACAGCCTTAATATCAGCGGCGGTCGGGTTTATTGTCCTTATCACCATCATGAGCCAGTGTCTGCTTGGCGGTTGCTCGACCGGCATCGTCTTCTCTGGGTTCGTTTCCGTAATTGCGTTTTCGTTGAGTATTCTATTGCTCCTTGCCATGAGTATCGCGACTATATACTTGCATCGTAAGCAAATAGCGAAGAAATCAATTAACTAAGCAGCGAACCGCCATCCCTATATAACGCTGGTGTATTTTGTAATAGTCGTTGCCGGGATATACGTAACTACCGTAATGCGTATAGAGCAGATGAGCATAGATGTCCGAGTACATGCTGGAAGTCCACATATAAATTTTTGTGCCCTGTAAGTTAAAAGTATCAGATTCACTGCTACTATACATGCCGCTTAAAGAACCGCGAAATGAACCAGCCGGTTCCCAATTTTTGTAATATTTACTGTTATATGAGTAAGCTTGAGATGGGGCGTCATCGCCAGCCATATATCCATTCAATACCGCGAAGTCATTCTGCGCAGCATCACTATTATATCCTCTCGGTAAACTCCAGCCAGTCGGACAAATTGAGCTTTCGGCTACACCACTAGTTTTGGATTGCGGGGCTGTGCCAGCAGTGGCAGTATAAACATTATAGAGATACCCACATTTAGATTTAGAATTTACATTATATGTAATGTCAGCTATGCCGCTATAACCCGAATTATTGAGGCATAGCTCAACATTACTGGGGTCGGCTTGCCGCCAAGCATCTTGATTGGGGCTGGTAGTCGAGTCGGTACCGCTGCGCGTTAAATGTCCTGATGTCGTAAAATTTTTGGTCAGACCCGTAAGAGCCGTCCCATTCTTAGTGCCATCTTGAGTAAAATAAACAGTGGTATTAGTCGCTACGTTAGTATCTTCTGGCGTCAAAGTCATGTCATTCTTTAGCTCCAACTTCAAATTATCTATCATCCAACACTTTCCATCTTGTAATCGTCTAACATCATACCATTGGTCGTTTCTGGTATCTATCATAGTTATAGTGCTAGCTGGGTCTGGGTTAGTTTTATTATAAATTGGTAAACTTTGACAATCTGATGAAGTAAAAGTTTGCATGGGTATGGGTTGGTTTTCGTTGATGATGTAGGCTACTTCAGCTGTTTTACCTCCATCACTAATGTTTTCTTCTGCACAGGCTTGATAGGTAGTTGTTTGCTTGTCTCTGGTTGAGACGATATTTGTCTTAATTATTTCTACTGGATTGTTTGGATTTGTGGATAATTCGGTGTTGTCTTGTTTCTTTATCGTTATACTGGTACTGCTAGCTTTAGTATAGGCTTTTAGACTATAGCCTAATTCATTGTCTGTTGTGGTAGTAGTATCTAAAGTAAAGGTAGTGCAATCATCTTTATCTATGGTTATTGTTTTGCCGTTGTTGGTGGGGCCGCCGTTGATTGTGAGGATAATAGAGTCTTCAGCATGGGTTAGAGAGTAGTTTATGAAGAATAGAGAGAGAAAGACAAGAGTAATTCCAGACAGGATTAGTGGTCTAGGATGGGATTTGACAAAGTTTGTGATAGTTGATATTGCTTTTTTAGTCATATTGTCTACTTTCTTTACAAAGTTATTATTCTGGTGTCAAAAAAGGACACCGCGAGGTGTTCTAATCCTTAATACAGTAGAGGCTCACTCTTGCTGTCGCGGTGCCCTTTAATAAATGAGCCACGCGACTAAGCACTGTTTAAAAAACACTACTGTATCTTATCAAAGATTAGAACAACTCCATTGTAACAAACAAACGCCATTTTCGCAATTAGCATAGAAACGAAAACTTGACTTTTTGCATGAAGTGTGCTACAATGTAGGGATATGGCAATGATACCACTAACAGATAAACAGATTGAAAAAGCGCGGACTGCGGGGCGGATTTTGGCGGAGGTTTTTCGTGAACTAAAAATCCAGATTAAAGTTGGGGTGACGACGAAAAACTTGGACAAGTTTGTCGCAGACAAAATTATCGAGAAAGGCGGCCGGATTGCTTATTTCGAGCCGGAGGTGAACTTTCCGGCCGCGATTTGCATTTCGATTAATTCTGCCGTCGTGCATGGCGTGCCGTCGGACTACATTTTGCAAAAAGGCGACGTCGCCAAATTCGACCTCGTCGTCGACTATGAGGGCATCAAAGTCGACAGCGCTTTCACGGTGGTGGTTGGCGAAGAGCCGCGTGGCGCCAAAAAGCACTTGCTCAGCACCACCGAACGCGCGCTGTACGCCGGCATCGACGTCATCAAAGGTCCTGTGCGCACCGGCGAGATTTCCGCTGCTATCGAAAAAGTCTTGCGGGCCGGCCGGCTCGGCATCATTCGCGAACTGGCCGGACACGGCATCGGCACGAAGCAATGGCAGGAGCCTGACGTGCCAAACGTCGGGCATAAATCGAGCGGGCCCATCGTACCTGCCGGCTATCTTTTGGCCATCGAGCCGATGGCGGCGTTGGGCAAGTCGGCGATTAGGCTTGATGGAAGCGACGGTTGGACTTGGCGCATGCGCGACGGATCGTTGGCGGCTCATTTCGAGCACACCGTACTTGTTTTAGAAAATGGCGCCGAGATATTGACGCGGCTGGACGACTGAGCTATAATGAGCTTATGAAAAAATTTCGATTAGCCATACGAGCAGCCACTTTGGCGCTGTCGGTCGCGGCGGTCGTCGGTATCGCTATTTTGATTATCAGCAGCCAAGATACCCAGCGCACGCTTTACGAGCTGATTGCTTTCATCGTCGGAATTTGCGCCATCGCGATGGCCATTTTGGAACAGCTCAATTCGCGCCGCTTGGAACGGCGACTGGACAGAATGCAAAGCCAATTGGCGCTGTTGATTAAAGAAGAACACCAAGACGAAGTCGACGGCCGCTATGTGCGGGAGCGATTGACGGATATTTTGACTAATCAAAAGAGGAAACCGCGTGATAAAAGCCCCCGACAGTAAAATCAGCACCGTGAACCGCATTTTTTCAGCCGTCTTGTCCGGCCGAGTGTCAATCATTATTTATGTGGCGATGTTTATTTATCTGGTGCCCATACCGCTCATCGCGTTTCTGCCCAACATGGAATGGCTGATGCCGTCGACAGCGGCTATGTTGATTGGCGATAATTATACTTCGGTGCTAGCGGCACTGGGCGCTTCGATTGCGGCCGGCGCCGGAGTTTCAGCGCACAAAAAGATTAAAGAGTATCAAAAAAAGCACGATGAGATGCAAAAATCCATCGACGAACTGCATGTAAAATTGGACGCCCTGAAGTGACCATCACCAAAATCGCACCGGCGGTCAAAACTGAGGGGCGATACAACGTCTTCGTCGACGACAAGTTTGCTTTTTCGCTGTCCGAGACACAATTAATAGAAGCAGGGCTGAAAAAAGGTCAAGTGGTGAGCGAAGACGAAGTCGCCCGCCTCAAATCAGAGAGTGACTTTGGCAAAAATTACATCCGCGCCGTCGATTTGATTTCGCGCCGCCTGCGCAGCGAAAAAGAAATCCGCGACTATGCTTGGCGCAAGCAATGGACGCCGGAAAACCGCGACCGCGTCATCGAGAGGCTGACCGAGCGCGGCTATCTGAACGACGAAAAGTTCGCCGAAAGCTTCACTCATTCTCGCGCCACGACCAAGAACCTATCGCGGCGAAAAATGGCGCAAGAATTGATGAAAAAAGGCCTCGAAAAAGACCTCATTGAAAAAACTCTGCAAAACTCCGCCGAATATGACGAAAAACAAGCCTTGCAAAACCTCGTCGCCAAGAAGCGCGACAAATACGACAGCGAACAAAAACTCACGGCCTACCTCGTCCGGCAGGGCTTCAGCTATGACGACGTCAAAAACGCCCTGTCAGAAGACCAAAATCAATAGTCTACATCTCTAAAATCACGCCAATCGACGTCACGTACAGCACGGCGAACAAACACAGGCCGATGATGCCCAAGATGAAACCAGCTTTGGCCGGCCCCGCGCCAGTCTCGCGGTAAGATTTGGCGCCAAATACGATGGCCAAAATGCCGGCCGGCAGGACAATGTACCAGAAAAAAGCCGCCGGTATAGATATAATTCCCAGCGTCAGAGCCAAGCTGCTGTGCAGATTGCGCGGCCTTTTTTCTATCACGGACTCCGCCTCAACAGCCGAAACTTTTTCCGTTCGGTTCATGTTTTGCTCTTTGAATGGGTTGACTGTATCGCTCATTTTTACTCCTTTATTAAATTAAGTTTACTTACCAAGCTCAAATCGGATAATTTATTGACCATGACCTCGTCTTCGGACACCGTGAATAAATCGTCGTTGATATATAATCCGCGCAACAGTCGCGTCGTGTTGCCGGTGACGGAGCTGCAACCAATCGTGCTATAACTACAAGGCCGATTTTTATCGTCCGACGCTTTGTCGTGCGTGATGGCGCCTTTCAGCGAAAATCCGTCCGTCAAATTGACGTTATAGACGAAGTAGCCCTCTGACGTATACGGCACGCCGTATTTTTTGTATTGGTTGATGCTCGTTTCGATATTATTTGACTCTTCGACCGAAAAATCGTCTTGGTAATTATTGACCGGAATGGCGATGAACTGCTTTTCTTTTGAGAATAGCAACGCTTTGTGATTGGTCAAAATAGCCGATGAAGTGCGCGAATCACCGATTAAAGCTTGGGATAACTGCTTCGGATTTGTCACATTGCTGACGTCGAACAGCGCCATTTTCATGCCGGTGATGCGCGAACTGACGCTGCTGACGCGGCCGTCGCTAGTGCGCCGAGTGGTCTCGGTGCTATTCATGCCGATGCCGATGAGATGCGTGTCATCATATGGGTGCAGGTAAGTGCTGTAGCCCGGTATTTTCAGTTCGCCCAGCGCTTGCGGTGCGCGCGGATTGGACACATCGATGACGTATAGCGGGTCGGTCACCAGATATGTCACGAGATAAGCTCTCTCGCCCATGAACCGCGAAGAATACATCTGTTCGCCTTTGGCGAGGAACTCAGAAGCGCCGATTTCCGTCATATTTTGGTCGAAAACAACGACCCGCGAGCCCTCGTTTGATTTGGTCGCCATGCGCAAGTTGCCATCGTATTCGTCGAATGAGAATTGATTGACGGCAGTGCCGACTGTCTCGGCTTTGTCGACGTATTTCAGCCCTCTATCATCGGTGATTTCAAATTTATAAACATCAGTCATGGTCTCCGAATTGTAATTGTAATCCATCGAGTCTGCAACCGGCAGGATTAGTCCAAACAGCCCGCGCCAGCCAAAAATCGACCCCCAGTTGACTTTCTCCATCTGCTCCGAGTCGGTTTCGTTAGCCAGATAAATATTTCCCTCTGAAATATAAGCGTTGTCGATATTGACCAGATACGAACTGACATTGACATTGCCCAGATTGCTCAGGTTGATTTGCGCCAGCAAGGTCTGGTCTGGGCTGTCAATCTCTTTCAGATATTTGATATTAGAAAATTCGATGTCTTTGTTTTGGCCATCTTCGCGGTAGCCACGCACGACGTCGTCGCCGGATTTGCGCAGCGCGCCCGACGATATAATATATAACTTATCGCCGATGCGGCGCGAAGTATAATATTCTTCGTATAGTCGGAAAGTTTTGACTTGGGTCGGGTTGGTCCGGTCGGTGATGTCGTAAATATTGACGATGGTGTCGCGGCCGGATGACGAACTGCCCTGCAGCGGCGTGACGCCGGCGCCGGCTAAGTTTTCGGCTATCACAATCAATTTGCCGTTGTCTGACAGCATCAAATCGATTGGATAACCGTCGACCACGCCGATTTCGGCCGCGACTCGCAAGTTTTCCGGATTGCGCGCATCAGTGATGACGACTTTGTCTTCCGACAGCGAATAAATATAGTCGCCGTCCGTTTTGGTGATGTCGGCTTCGTCGACGTTTTCGACTTGGATATTGGTGGTAGAATAGTCTTTGGAACCGGAACTGCCAAACAAGTTGCTGGAAGTCAGTCCGCCGCTATCAGCCTCAGATGACGCGCCGATTGACGAGCCGGCGACCCAATCTATGTTCTTGTTTGACTTTGTTGAGCTGGTTGGCATATCATCTTCGAAGTAATAATCGTCATCATAAATCGGCGTGACGCGCGATACCGAATTCAAATTCGAAACAACATTATAAATCACCGCCAACGGCCACAGGAAAATATTCGAAAAACCAGAACCGGACGAAGAACTGTACCTGCCATCGTAATCGTCATATATACTATTAAGTTCAGCCTGCGAATGAACAGACTGCAAGCCGCCGGCGCCACTGAAAATAGAACAAATCACCAGCGCGGCCACTGCTGCGACGACAATTCCTCCTCCCAAATACCACCAACGTCGACCCGACGGAGCTGTTTTTCGACCCGTCGCGCCTGATTCGTAGTTAATTTTCTCCATACCGATAATTATATACGGTTTATTTTTATAACACAAGCAGAAATATTTAACAGGGGTTATGTCCTAGACTTTTCCACAGCCAAGCAAAAAAACATGGGCGAAATCATTGACAAAGCATTGGAAAGCGGTATAATAGCACTACAATTATAAAAAAATAACCGAAAAGGAGAAAATTTATGCCTCGAATAACAAAAATTGTCGCTGTAACAGCTGTTGCAGCAGCTTTAGGATGGGCTATTTTGCCTGCAGCAAGCTATGCTGTGACAACGGCCACCACAACCGTTAATGTTAATATTGATTCGCAATGTGGTATCGGCGAAACGCTTACATCAGAAACTACGCCGGGCGGCCCAGCTTCAGTTAGCATTGGCACGTTAAACGCAGTCACATTGGGTGCGGAGAACACTGCAACTGGTGACGCTACGCCAATGAGTATCACCTGCAACTCAGCTGGTGGCTGGGAATTGACCGAGCAAATGAACACTGGCGAAGACCAAATCTTGAATATTGGCGGTGGCTCGTCGCCTGCAGTCGGTTTCGGTCCCTGGACGGCCGGTACGGACCCGACAGCTACTTCTTGGACTGCTAACACTTGGGGCGCCAAATATGCCGCAAAGGCTGGCGGCACTGATGCTGCTGGTAGCTACACCGTCGCGACTGCCGCTCAGGCTTATCATGCCGTTCCGGCTAATGGCTCGGGGGCAGTTATCGCTAGCGCGGGCGCCGCAACCGCTGATTCGCGTGTGACTGAAGCTTACGCTGCTCGCACCAATGGTGCATTGGGCACAGGTACCTATACTGGCGTAGTCCTATTTAGTTTAACTGGTTTATAAATTTATACAAGGTTAAAACAGGAAACTTACAGTATGCTGACTAAGAATACTCTTATAGTGTCGCTCACGATCGGAGTGCTGGTGACGCTGGGCCTCGCGCTCAGCGCCGCCGGCGGGTCGGCACTCGCCGTCATCAACGACAAAATTGAGACCAAAGATAAATCGCTTAGTATCTATGTCTCGCCGGCTAGTAGTGATCGCATCACTTTGACGCCGGGCGACGTTTATGACGGAGAGTTCACGGTGACGTCTGACGCTAGTGTTACCAACGAAGTCTTTGTCTCACTGACGCCATACTCAATCGGCAAAGATTCCGGACAACGAGACTTTGATACCGAGACGTCACGCACTCATATCACCAAATGGATAGACTTTGGTGTTGATGGCTGCGATATTACGCGCACCGATGGCAACAACGTCTATTTCACTATGCGCCCGCAAGAAGAATGCAAAATCAAATATCACATCGCAGTACCGAGTGACGCGATGGGCGGGTCACAAAATTCCGGCATTTTCGTCCAAAGCGTAGTCGACGACAGCAGCGGCGGCATGATTATGCAATCTTATCGTGTCGGCTATCTGCTGTATGTCAATATAAATGGACCTGGCGCATTATACAGAGGTGAAATCGTCAAAAACGACATACCGTTCATATTATTTGAACCACCGGTTTATGCTGGATCGTTGATCGAGAACACGGGAAACTTGGATTTCAGGGCTAGTTACGAAGTCGTCATGCACAATTGGTTCGGTGGCGAAGAAGTCTTCCGGAAATCTTGGGAAAACTTGATTATGGCCGACGGCCGCAAGAGTGACGAGGCTCAATGGGGGGGCTCGCCTAGCTTGGGCATATTCAAAGTGCAACAGAAAATATCTCTGTTAGACGAAGTCTCAGATGAGACAAAAATAGTAATTATTATACCGATTTGGCTCATTATCATCACGGTGCTGCTGATAGCAGCGTTGATTTGGTGGTTGTGTAGCCGTAATCACGGCAAACCTAAACGAAGTAAGAGGTGGAACTAACATCATGACAAACATCAAAAAACAACATCACAATACAAAAGCTAAAACAAACAAGTGGCTTTTCTCGGCGGTTTTCGCTGTGTTGGGCTTGTTCACGGCCGGTGCTGTGGCGGCTGGCGGCTTTATCGCTCCGGAAGAAGCTGGAGCGACAGACATATCTATTGAAATCATCAAATCGCCAATGATGTTCAATGTCGACACGCCAATCGATGGCCAATCTGGTGGCAATACATATCCGGTCACGCTGACTGGCGAGAACGTCAATACAGTAGACGTCTATCTCGACGGATCATTTTTTGAAACAATCAATATCAATGACTCAGCAGCTTTTTCAAGCCTCAAGGTTGGTAATATAATATTGCCAAACAGTGTCGGTCAAGGCCCGCATCTATTGGAATTTACGGCTCATGTTAAAGATGGCGTTTCGCCGGATATTAGCAGGCAGCTCACGGTGGTCTGGCAGAGTAACGCGCCACAAATTGACAAAGTCGACCCAGACGTCGTCCCGACGGAAGGTGGGCGCGTCATCAGGATCTTTGGTAGCTCTTTCACTGGAACCAGCCAGGTATACGTTGACGATACTCAGTGCACGAACTTTTCAGTTATCTCCGATTCAGAGATAGACTGCGCTGTGCCGCCGCATGTAGCGAGCTATGTCAATGTCTCCGTTGCGACGAAGACAGGTATTTATACACGAATCAACGCCCTGCGCTATGCAGAAGGTCTATTCCCATGGATTCCAAACACTGGCGCGTTTCGCATTGGTGACAAAATAGTCACAACTCACGACGTTGCAGCCATGCTGTTGTGTACCTGGATACTGTTTATGATCCTAGCTCTGTCAGTTATAGTTTGCCGAAAATGCTTCAATAAAAACTCCAAAAGATCGAAAAAAACTCGAAAAACTACTAAAAAGTCGCGAAAAACTATCAAAAAACCGGCCAGGAAATCGGCTAAACCTCGCAAATCTTGAATAGAAGCATTGCATCTCGCAGGTTTTTATGTTAAAATGCTCCTCATGAGTATATCAGTAACCAGAAAAGACGAGAAAGAAGCCAACGAAAACGTTGTTCGGCGCTTCAACCGACGCGTTTTGCAAAGCGGTGTCGTTGCGACCGTTAAATCGCGCCAGCGTTTTGCTAAACCGCTTAGCAAAGTCGAGCGCCGCCGTAAAGCCATTATCCGCCGCCGCCGCAACGACGAGAAGACTTTGCAGATTAAACTTGGCAATTTCACGCCGCGCGCGCCGCGACAGCAGTAAGTTTCCTCAGACAAAGCGAAAGACCTCGAGAGCGAGGTCTTTCTTTGAGGGGTATTTGTTGTGATGGAGATAACCGCAAATTTCGCAAACAAAGCTTCGCAAATTGTTTTTTGAATATTTGTTTTTGAATATTTGCTTGACTCTATAGTACCAGCAATTTTATAAAAAAGCAATAGCATTTGGTGCAAATTTTAATAATGTGGAAAAATATGTGGAAAAGTACAGGGGTATAAAACTTGCGATTGATTAAATAATGTGCTAAACTATAGTAGGTATGAGTAGATTTAAGAACCTAGGCACAAAAACGAAAAAAACTCTTGGCATGATTTTGATGGCCGTGAACGTCGTTTTCGCACTGGCTTGGTTGTTCCGCGTCGATTTATTGGTGCCGGAACTAGCTCTGCAATTGGACAACGAATTTTTGGCTTGGCTGATTGTCATATTATCAGTTGTGGCAGCTATTGGCTCCATACCATTTCTTCTCGGATATAAAGTTAAATCTAAGATACTCAAACTTATCAGCGGTATCTTCGCTGTCGTGCCGGCTTGGCTGTGGACGGGGGTGACGATCTGGACCCTGGGTGGTTTGGGTGATTTGCCTTATATCGGACCAGCAGTCCAATTTACTACCTACGCGTCATTCAGTGCCAACTGGTTGGTACTGGTATTAGACCTGCTGTGGTTACTTATGAGTGTTATAGTCATACAACAATATGGCATAGAGGATATCTATGGCTCTAAGAAAAAAACTAAAGATGGCTAGTTTTACCTGTAAAACTGCTAATTTTTAAAAAAAGTATAAAAAACGCTTGACATTAAGTCTGGATCTGCTATCATTGATAGTAACGGTTACTATTATGGAACCCATAAAGGTATCACGATAGTAGCTGGGGCGTTAGATTAATCGCATGATATGAGAAATTCGAGGCAAAAAGAATTAATTCGAACATCCGTAATGCATCGCCGGGATCATCCGACAGCTGCAGATGTTTATGAGGCAATTCATGCGATTGATCCTAACGTTAGTCTTGGGACGGTTTACCGTAACTTGAATAATATGGTAACAAGAGGAGAGTTAATGAAAATTGCTGTTCCGAACGAAGCTGACCACTATGACACTAGAACCCATGAGCACCAACATGTCAAATGCAGTCATTGTCAAAAAGTTTTTGACGTAGATATGGCAGTGCCACAATCATTTCGTGATAAAATTAAAAAAGAAACTGGATTTGAGATAGGCAGACTCCATATGATGGGAATTGGTTTATGCCAAAAATGCAGAAATAAAGTAAAGGAGAAACTATGAAAGACCTAAAAGGCACAAAAACCGAGAAAAATTTGATGGAAGCGTTCGCCGGCGAGTCCCAAGCGCGCAATAAATACGAATTTTATGCTTCTCAAGCCCGCAAAGACGGCTATGAACGAATTGCGGCCTTTTTCGAAGAAACCGCAGGGAACGAAAAAGAGCATTCAGAACAGTGGTTCAAATACTTTCATGGCATCGGTTCGACGGCGGATAATTTGCGAGACGCGGCGGCCGGCGAAAACTATGAATGGACGGAGATGTATGTCCGGATGGCCAAAGACGCTCGCGACGAGGGATTTGATGAAATCGCTTTCAAACTCGAATTAGTCGGGAAAATCGAAAAAACCCACAAAGAGCGCTACAATGAGATTTTAAAAACGCTCGAAGCCGGAAAAGTCTTCAAAAAAGACGACGCGGTGATTTGGCGCTGCCGCAAATGTGGCCATATTCACGTCGCCAAAGTGGCGCCGGCCAAATGTCCAGTCTGTGGCCACGCGCAAGCATTCTTTGAAATTAGAGCCGAAGAAATTTAATAGGCTTCAGCAAGAATTTTAGCGAAAAAGGGGGTGAATTCATGATTTATAAATGTAAAATGTGCGGTGAGGTTTATGACGAGTCGCGCGAAGAGCTGAAATTCATCGACTTACCGGACAATTGGATTTGTCCGGTTTGTAGTGCGCCGAAAAGCTTGTTTGAGCCGGTCGAAGAAGAAGTGCCGAGCCAGACGAGAGCGGCAAACGAGTTCGCCATACCAGTTGAAAACGATATGGCCTATATCCAAAACATTGCCCTGAGCGGTGAGATGTTGATTGAACCATCTGGCACGCGGAAAAACGTCACCAATTGGGACGAAATGCTGTTATTGTCGGGCCAGCTGGCCGCCAAACCGCTCGAAAAAGATATTGACGTCGACATGACAACCGTCATCGGTCGGAGCGCCAAACAGCCGATGGAATTATCATCACCCATCATCGTGTCGCACATGAGTTTCGGCGCCTTGACCGGTGATAACAAAGTCGCCATCGCGCGCGGTGCGGCCGCTGTTGGTACAGCTGTCGGCAGCGGCGAGGGCGGAATTTACGAACCAGAATTTGCCGCCGCCGCCAAATACATTTTCGAATATGTGCCGAATAAATACAGCGTCACCGATGAAAACCTGCGACGCGTTGACGCCATCGAAATCAAGGTCGGCCAGAGCGCCAAGCCCGGATTGGGCGGACATTTGCCGAGTAGTAAAGTCAGCCCAGAGGTCGCTAAGCTGCGCGGCGTAGTCGAGGGCGAAGACGTGATTTCGCCGCCGGCTTTCGCCGAAATCAACAATCCGGAAGATTTGAAAAACTTGATTAGCGATTTGCGCAAACGTTCGGGCGGGCGGCCAATCGGCGTGAAATTAGCGGCCAATAATATAGAGGCGGACTTGGAATGGATTAAACTGGCGGGCCCAGACTTCGTGACCATTGATGGACGCGGCGGCGGCACCGGCGCGGCGCCCAAAGTCATAAAGGACGCCGCTGGCGTGCCGACTCTGTTCGCACTGCACCGCACGCGGAAGTTTTTGGACGCCAATAAGATAGAAGCCGATTTAATTGTCACTGGCGGCTTGCGAATATCGTCCGACTTCGCGAAATGTTTGGCGCTAGGCGCAGACGCGGTAGCCGTCGCCACCGCAGTTTTGACGGCCGTAGCGGCTAACGGCGATTTATCCTCAGAGCAAAAAGTCGAAAATTACCTCGACACTTCCGCTGAAGAATTGAAAATGTTCGCCCGCGCTTGCGGCCTTTCTAGCGTGCATGGTTTGGGACTGGCGAATTTGGCCACAACTAGCTACGAGGTCGCTACTTATACTGACATCGAACACGTTTAAACTGCTCACCCATAAATTTCATAGACTTATCCACAGGTTTACATTATTTATCCACAAGCGCCTTGACGTTCGTATTGATAACCATTACAATTAAAGGGTAATCATCGAATACGTGATTAGGTAATATAAAAACAGGAGTAAACCATGCAAAATAGTTTCATCCAGACCCTAAATATTAATATCATCAACACTCCCGTCACACCAAATGCAGGAGAGATGATGAACTCAGGCGACCTCTCGCCAACAGTAATAGCATTTTCGGTACTTGGCCTGGCACTACTGTTGCTGGTAGTCGCCCGTCTGCTCTGTCGAGGCAATCAACGCATTGCCCGCAGAATAACCGCCTTGTCCCTAGTAATATTGCCCTTGCTGACCATACCGACCATCGTCCTCACGTCTGAAAGCCCGCCTCAAACCCTCGCCACTTCCAACATTTCATCAGTCACCCCGACAATTGACTTCAACATCTACAAAGATGCTTTGGCTGGCGGCCCGCTCACCAAAACCGCCGACAGCATCACTGAGGTCACTACCGATAGCGGCACCGGATACACGCTGTCCGCTCGGTTAGAAAAAGCTTTGACTAACAACTTTTCTGTCGACATCAACAGCAAACCATTGACCGTCACTGACGTCGATATCTATTCTACCAGTACTGCTGACAGCCCCAGCGTCCACGACAACGATTTGACCGTCACGGTGCCCAAAGACATCGAACTCGGCACCTATAGTTACAATATCATCTATGACATCGTAGAAAATCCCTACACGTCGAGCTGCGGTTCGGGCCCTCAACACAAAGGTTTTGTCGGCGATATGCAAAACTTCGACACGAGCAGCTGGGTCGTCGGTGACATCAGCGTCGTCAAAGACACTAGGGATAACCAAGAATATTGCATCGGCAAACTCAAGGATGGCAAAACTTGGATGCTAGATAATCTAAAATTTGAGCTAAAAAACGGCGTGACTCTGACCCCGCAAGATACTAACGTCAAATCAAATACCACTGTTTACTTCACCAAAGACGGCAAGCAGGACGGCGCGCCCCTCACCGGCATGACTGGTAACTTCACCACTTCGGGCTACTTGAGCGTAGATGGTAAAGACATCGTCTACTCCAAGCATGCCAACTTGAATGCTTGGCGTCAAGTCGACCCGTCAAATGAGAGCGCCTGCAAAAGCAACTCGCAGGTTGGCAATATCAATGGTGGAATAGTCTATAATACTTGGTCAAAAACCGGTTGCGGCTACTTATATAATTTTTATACCGCATCTGCCGGCACCGTGCCGAGCAGTCAAATCAACGGATCGGCAGCAAGTTCTATTTGCCCTGCGGGCTGGATATTTCCGACCGGACACTATGATAGCGATCTTGAGGGCCTCGACCTAGCTTATCCGCCCGGAATCGGCTATGTGCACGAAGGAATGGTCGACCAAGGTCTTTGGCTGTCTGCGGGCGCGTGGCGCGGTACGCTGAGTGGCGTCTACGTAGACAAGATGTATGCTGCCGGTACGGACGGTTACTACTGGGCGTCTACTGTGTTTGTGCACGAATTGGCCGCTTATACCGTGTTCATCCAGAGCAACGGAAAAATTATCCCTGGCACAACCAATGCCAACCGGAACAACGGGTTTGCCATTCGTTGCGTGGTGAGGTAAATTCATGCGGACTCTTTCATATTAACCTCGTATAACCTGTAAAACCCCGCGAAATTAACGCGGGGTTTTATTTATTCCCCCCCAAACCCTTGACATCCAAAAAATCCGTGCTACAATGTAACCATAACTAACAACATAAAAGGGTACAAAAGTAATGAAAACAACAATAAACAACGAAAATAATAACAAAGTAGTCCTCCCAACTCACTTTCTTCCTAACGAAATAAACCAAAACTCCTCTCTCTCTCTCTCTCTC
>JAISBI010000028.1 GCA_031266275.1 Candidatus Nomurabacteria bacterium
AGTCCTGCTGTGTTAGTGAACAATACGTGGGGCTTTACTTTATTATCGCCTAGTGATAGTTTACCGGTTTGGGTGGCAGTGCCAAAGTTTGGTAGTGCTTTGCAGATTAAGGCTACTTCGCAGGCCTATGAGACCGGCGACGGTGATAAAACAGTAGTGCAATATGGGGTAAAAGTAGATTATAGCAAACCAGCAGGGGTTTATTCTAATGTGGTGGTTTATACAGTGACTGGGAAGTGAATTATTTTGTAATTTTAGGCAATGCAACAACCTTCTCTCTTACGAGAGCTTTGCGCACCATATCTCTAAACTTTTTTATACTCATATGCTTATTATACCACACTTTTTCCATATTCTTCAAGCATCGTAACGACCATTACTGAAAACTGTTGTAGATCCAAAAAATAATTAGGATAAGCTTCGGCCAGTTCGGACATTTTGGATACAGACACTAGAACTTGATCGTAGCGACTACTGCGTTTCTCCATTTTCTTATACGCCTGCATCACTCTTTGAGATTTATTCTTTGAAAATAACTTCACTTTCACTTCTTTTTTTTGTAAGTCAAGTGACATTAATGCGTATTTGGATTTTTTTGGCGTAACCATCTTGCTTAATTTCCTGGCAGTTTGTATTGACGTATTAAGCGTTTCGCCCATTTTTGCAAATGACTGAATATGCGCGACTGCGTCTATTTCGCCGTTCAGCTTTTCTATTTTTTTATAAATACCAGCTAGCCCAATTTTTTTGTGGCGTTTAATCGGATCTGAACTTTCAAAATATGCAAAAGCCGATGATACCAACGCAAAAAATTCGCGCCACTGTCCATCGCCACCGCCATTTTTAAATGGTTGGTCAAGATAGATACCCATTGATTCAATGGCCGTAGCCCACACGTGCTGTAGATGACTACGAATTTGCAATTCTACGAATAATCCCGAATCTGTAAATTTATAGACAACATGGACGCCTCGGTAGCCGTCACTTTTTGGGTCGGCAATATAATTTGTCGGTAACTTTACGGGTTTGTAATCAGCAGTTGGTTTAGTCGCTTTTTTAATAAAGCGCTGGATGTCTGTTATATCGGGCAATATTATTCTAACGCCGGCGATATCTTGCATGCTGGATAATCGCATAGTCGGGAACCTCTGGACTTTATCAACAATAGTTGATAGTCGCTTGAGACGTTCAGCAATAATGGTGTTTGTATTTGGCGCCAGCACTTTGATATTACTAAATACAACGTCCATCGATTCAATATGTATCTCACGCCAACTATTGATAAGCCTCAGGGCTTTTATGTCGCCGTAGTTTTTTGCAATGACTAACCCGGCATTATTAATTTGGTTCTTTGAGTAATCGGCTCGAATTTGGCTCATGGGACAATTATACCATTGATGAAGCGCCGACTCAACAATGTGCGATTAAAAAGGGCGGCTGATTTAATGGTATTTGTTTACCGATTAATCAGTCGCCCGAATGGAAGCAATGTCAGTTTCATGAGCTCTCCTATTCGTCCACTTCTTCTTCGTAAAAAGGAGAGTTCGGGCCGCGCATACCTTCATGCTTTTTACGCCCTTTTTGGCGAGCATAAAGCTGATGGCGTTGCGCGTTGCGTGAACTTGCTCTCTTCTTTGCTTCCTGCTCTTTGGCTCGTTTCCTAGCTCCTTTAGACATTTTCCTCACCTCCTTGATGTCTCTCGAGCAACAACTTCCAGCGGTATTATACCATAAAATATCAAAATCAACAAAAATCCCCTGCGAGGGGGATTTTTGTCAACATCTTCGGGTCGCTTGGGTTAGATTAGCTCGACTGTCGCGCCGGCTTCTTCGAGGGTTTTTTTGGCGGCTTCGGCTTCTTCTTTATTGACGCCTTCTTTGACTGGCGCGGGCGCGCCGTCGACGATGGCTTTGGCTTCGCCCAGTCCCAATCCGGTGATTTCTTTGACTGCTTTGATGACGGCGACTTTGCCGGCGCCAGCGTCTTTCAGCTGGACGGTAAATTCGGTCTTCTCTTCCGCAGCGGCGGCTTCGCCGGCAGCAGCTGGCCCAGCCGCAACTGCGACGGCAGCCGCAGCTGGCTCGATGCCATATTTGTCTTTTAATTCATTTTTTAAATCGTTGACTTCCAAAACTGTCAACTTGGTTAGCTCTTCAGCTAATTTCTTTACATCTGCCATAGTTTACTCCTTCTTTTCGTTATGGTCTCTACATTATCATTTCGCAACCGATTTTCGAACTGGATGTGGTGTCAATTTCTAAAATCCAGAACCTTTAGTTGCGGTTCTCACTAAGAACCTGAATTTTAATCAAATTGTCGCCACTCTGTTCTCAAATGTGGTGTGCTCAACGATAACGTAGAGCCCAAAGTTATTGACTAGTCAAACCGCGACGAACCTTTTTCTGATGGGCTGTCAGCTTGGCCAAACGGCCCCGAGTGTGCCCTCAGAAAAATGGTTCGGCGTCATAGGTTTGACGGGTCACATATTATATTTAGTTGCTTGCCTTTGCTTCCAGCGCATTCAAAATGCCGCCCAGACCGTTCAGGCCCGAAACGACATCGCCCATCGGCGAGAGCAACATATCGACCACTTGGCCGATTAGCTGTTCTTTCGACGGTAAACCAGCGAGGGACTTGACTTCCTCAGCCGACAAATTTGCACCAATTCCAGAGAACGCGCCAATGGTGACGAGTTCCGGATGGTCTTTGGCAAATTTATCCAAAACCTGAGCCGGCGCCACTTCGTCATCAGAGGAAATCGCATAAAGCAATTGCCCTTTCAGGTCCGTCACGTCGACGTCTTTCAAATCTTTGATGTCGGTGATGGCGACTTTGACCAAGCGGTTTTTGACCACTTTAATCGCCACGTCCGCCTCTCGCGCACTGCGGCGCAAAACCTGTAAGTCTTGCACAGTCACGCCTTTATATTCGGCGAAAACCGTCATCTTGGCGCTCGCCAGCAGCTCATTTAGCTCAGCAACTAATTCATTCTTTTTATTGCGTGAAATTGCCATAAAAATCCTTTCTTTTAGTTACATTAAAAACGACCCGAATTGTTAAAGTCCATTACCAAAAATAGAAAATCTATCTCGGCGGCACGATTAAGGGTGGCCCCAGCCGCTGTCTTTGATAACGTTGCCCACATTATAACAAAAGTTTTCCATAATTGCAAGTGAAAAGGACGCTGGTCAGGCGCCCTTTCGTTCATCAGAGAGTTTTCATTACCTGCGCTGTGCTGCGCCAAAATAACGCAACACGTCTTCTACATCGACTCTAGACAGGTAAACATCTTCAATTATAAACAGTCTAGTCCCAACATGATCACGATAGTCGTCACTGTCGTCGTGGTAGTCAGGGACCTCTTCCTCGTCTAGATTATCAAAATCGTTCTGGCATTCCAGAATGATTTTTCTGGCCGCGTCGGTATTTTTATACTTGAAAAAGGTGATGAAAGACCCTGCTTCAGACTGAGCGCTAGCTGACATGTGATCAACCAAAATGACTCCTTTGAAGCTATAACCTTTGTTATTGCGCTCTTCGAGCATGAACAATCCATTCGATGGACAATATCTGAGGCCAGCTAGAACATCGCGAACCGTAAAGTCATCTTGGTCAACTCTGGGATCCGGGTTAACCGGATAATAACACTGATCTGGGAACTTTATAGGCCGCGGAGAATACTTCCGATAATGTCGAATGGGGTCGGCCCTTCTAGAATACCCCTCTGAAGATTTCGGCACCTCAGGAAAATTTACGGTCTCACGCTCAAAGTACAAAAAAACATTCCTCTCGGCTACGCGGCATCCTGCATGGTTTTTGAAATTCCTTAAATCTTTCTTGTCCAAAACACGCCGGCAGAAAGAATCTTCCTTAATCCCTCGCAGATTCGTTATCTGCAAAGGCTTGTACTCAAAGCCATTCTCCACCATTATACGTTTTTGGTCCGCCCAATTTGATACATCCTCTAGTTTCATCTTCATCTCCTTTCAGATCTAAAATCTGACTGGGTTAAAAAAATAACCCCAAACCACATATCTCTTACCGCTGGAGCTCAGCGGAAAGAATTCGGGCATAGTCGCGATAACCGTGCCCAAATCTTTTCCGCTGAAAGATAAAAACTCTCTTGATTAAAAAGTGCGATAGAGCATTTAGTGATGCTCTATCCCTTCATTATAGCACTTTTTGCCGGTAAAATCAAACGTTAACAGAATGCGATGTTGTAAAAATTACAACATATTCAAAGCGCCATTGTCAATTTTGACACTCGGCCCCATCGTGCTGGACAGCGATATGCTTTGGATATAGACGCCTTTTAGCGATGACGGCTTGTTGGCGGCCAGCGAGCTCAAGAAAACTTGCGCGTTCTCTGTCAATTTTTCCGGCCCAAAGCTGACTTTGCCGATGCCGAGATGAATGATGGCTTGTTTGTCGACGCGATATTCGACTTTGCCGGCCTTTGCTTCTTGGACGGCTTTCTCTGGTTCGTTTGAGACGGTGCCGGTCTTCGGGTTCGGCATCAATCCTTTCGGCCCGAGCACGCGGGCGTATTTGCCGAGCTTCGACATGTTGGCCGGCGTAGTGACGAGGATGTCAAAGTCCAACTGCTCTTTGTCGAGCAGGGCCAAAATCTCTTGTTCGCCGGCGATGTCGGCCGACTTGGCTTGATCGGCCGGCACGAACGCCGCCACGCGCACCGTTTTGCCATTGCCATGCGGCAGGACGACGGTGGCCCGCACGTTTTGGTCGGCTTGTTTGGGATCGACCCCGAGTCGAGCGTGGATTTCGACGGTGGCGTCAAACTTCGTCGGGCTGGTTTCTGTGACCAATTTCAGAGCGTCGGCCAGCGCATAAACGGCGGTTTTGTCGATTTTTTTGGCCATTTCTTGATATTTCCTGCCGCGCCGTTCCAATTTGGAGCGAATTTTCGGAGCTGGGCCTTTCTTTTCTTCGGTCGGCAATTCTTTGCGAGCTTGGCGGCCAGCTTCGGCTTCGGCTTCTTTGACCGATTTTTCGCTACGTTTACCAGCTTTGGCAAAAGTTTCTTTTTCCTCTGTTTCGGATTCCGTTTCAGCTTTAGTTTCAATTTCAGCGGGTTTCTGCTCCGTCTCCACGACTGGTTTTTCGACAGTTTTTCCATCACCCAACTGAGCAATTTCCGCCTCAATCTCCGCAATAGTGTTCCTGAGCGTCAGCTCGGTTTTTTTATTTAATTTCTTCAACTTCTCGTAAAGTTCGGCTTTTTTCGCCATATGACTCCTTTCGTGGTGCAAATGATTTCCTCTTGCAAAAGAAAACCTCCCACAAATTAAAATTTATACTATACATATCGTAACACGTTTTGGCTAAAAATTCAACCGCTTGACTTGCTGGCGTGATGTGTTACAATTAGAGCATGAGTACGGACAAAAAACCTTATAAAATCGCTATCGTCGAAGACGACATCACTATCAGCCAGATGTATCGCATGAAGTTTGAGTTAGAGGGCCACAAGGTCGACGTAGCGCACAATGGGCGCGAGGGCGTCGAGTTGGTCAAACAAGTCAAGCCCGATATTATTTTGCTCGACATCATGATGCCGGAGGTCGATGGCGTCCAGTGCTTGAAAGAAATTCGTAAAATTGATGAATTTGCCCAGACGCCGACTTTGATTTTGACTAATCTCGGCCAAGAGGAAGCTTCGCCCGAGCTGCAAAAATTAGCAGTCGAAAAATACATCATCAAATCTGACACTACTCCCCGTCAAATCACCGAAATCGTGACTGACGTTTTGAACAATCACCCCGCATTACAATGAAAGTTTCGCGAGACGTCGCCCTGTCGAGTTTGACTACGATGCGCGTCGGCGGCCGAGTGCCGCTGGTTTTTGAAATTACTAACGAGAATGATCTGACGGAAGCGGTCGCGACGGCGCGGGCGCAAAGTTTGCCGGTATTTGTATTGGGCGGCGGCACAAATGTGCTGGCGGGGCAGTTTCATGGTGCGATTATTTTGAACCGAATTCGCGGTATTCGCGGGATTGGTGAGCGAATTTTTCGAGTCGGCGCAGGCGAAGTGCTGGACGACGTTTGCGCGCATTTTACTGAAATGGGGCTATCCGGCATGGAGTGCATGAGCGGTATTCTCGGCACGGTCGGCGGAGCGGTGGTGCAAAACAGCGGCGCTTACGGGCAAGATATTTCACAAGTTTTATTGGAGATTGAGGCTTATGATATGGAGGCGGACCGGTTCGTGAAAATTTCTAATGCCGAAGCTCGATTGGGCTATCGCAGCTCGATTTTCAAAGACGTTTCCGAGCGACGCTACATCATCACTAGTGTCACAGTGGCTTTGCGCAGTGAATTTGTCGGCCAAGATGAACTATATTTTTCATTAAAAAACTACTTGGAAAAAACCAGCGCCACTAATCGTTCGCCATCGACTCTGCGCGATGCAGTGTTGCAATTACGAGCCGAAAAATTACCATCGATAGAAGAATGCGCCACTGCCGGATCATTTTTCAAAAATCCAATATTATCGGGTGACGCAGCGGCGAACTGGCGTGAAAAATATCCTCCCGAATCGTACTCAGCCATGCCGGACGGCCAAATCAAGCTTTTCGCCGGTTGGCTATTAGACCAGTGCGGGCTGAAAGGTTACGAATCATATGGCATGCAATTATATCCGAAAAACGCTCTCATCGCCATCAATAAATCCGCCAATGATTTAGCGGATATTGATAAATTCACGGCCGACGTGGCAGCTAAAGTGTCGAGCAAGTTCGCCGTCGAGTTGGAGCGTGAACCGGACACGTTAACCGACTAGATTAATCGACTTTTTTGACTTGCAAAGCATCCAGCTCCACAGAAGTGTCGCGGCCAAACATAGAAATCAGAACGCGCAGCTTACCTTTGGCGTGATCGACTTCTTCGATATTGCCCTCGAAACCTTTGAACGGCCCGTCGATGACATTGACGACTTCGCCCACACTGAAATCAATTTCTTGCGTGGCCTCAGTTTTGCCCATGCGTTTGCGAATTTCGCGAATTTCACGCTCGTTGACCGGTGTCGGATCGTTGCCAGCACCGACGAAGCCCGTCACACCAGGGGTATTGCGCAGAATATACCATACTTCTTCCGTCAGCTTCGCCTCGACGAAGACATAACCTTGAAAAATCTTTTTGTCCAAAGTTTTGCGGCGGCCGTTTTTAATCTCGATGGTCTTTTCTTTGGGCACCATGACGTCAAAAATTTTGTCCGCCATGTCGACGCCATCAATGCGACGACGGATTTCCGTCTCGACCTTTTCCTCATAGCCGCTGGACACTTGCAAAGTGTACCATTGGCGCGCGCTGTCATATCGTTTCGTCATAATTTTCCTTTCTACAGAATTGTTTCCTGAATTAATGTTTCAAATACCCAATCGAAGAGCAAAATTAAAAGTGCAAAAAACAGGCTGAACAATATCACCGCCAGCGTCAATTTCCATGTCGCTTTGCGATTCGTCCAATGCACCTGTCGCAATTCACGCCAAGCGCCCACGAAATAATTTTTGGCCTCGCCATCTCGGGCGGACTTGGTCTTTTTGACCTTTTTGGCTTTCGCCACTTTCGTCGCGGACGTTTTGGCCGGCTTGGCCGACTTTTTTGGCGCTTTAGCGCCAGTCTTGGCCCTAATCCGACGCACTACTTTTGCTTCATCTTCTTGGCTCATCTTTCCTCCAATTTAAAAGTCTCTCGCGAGACTATGTCAAGTATAGCACAAAAATCCGAATAGAACAAGGGCTGAATGCCGTTAATTTTTTATGTATTCCTACTCGTCGTTCGCTGGCTCCGATCGGCGAATTTGGAAAGTTAATCAACCAACTAAACAACGAACTGCAAGTCCGTAGCTTCGTCTCTGGTAATAGCCCTGTACATCAAATGAACCGCCATAAAAACTGGGAGCGTTAGCTACTCTATATACATTGACATTACCGTGTGTCGATGTCCAATAAATGCCGTAGGAGCTTAAACTGTGTGATTTCACGTAGCGACCTCCGTTTGCAACTTGCCATGCGCCTGAAATTGACCAGATGGAAGATCCTGAGCCGCTATAGGCATTATTGAGCAAGCTGTAATCTCCTCCGGGAGGAGGATATGTACCAAGTGGTAATTTCCAATTGGCTGGACAGATTGAGCTAACAGCTGTTCCATTATTCTGCACCTGAAGCACCGTACCGGCGGTGGTGGTGTAAAAATTGTAAAGATAGCCACAACCGCTCTTACTACTAGTATTATAGGATTTGCCGCTACTGCAACCACTGACGCCATAACGTATCGGGTCAAATTGGCGCCATGCGTCGTAGTTAGGGCTAACATTAGTATCGTCATTATCGCGTGTCATGGAGCCTGACATTGTAAAATTATCAGTCATGCCATCTAGCGGCGCACCAGTCTGGGTGCCATCTTGCGTAAAATAAACCGTTACGTTGGAAGCAACATTCGTTTCTGCCGGAGCCAGTACCATGCCATCAGTTAACTCCAACTTCAGATTATCTATCATCCAGCATTTACCGTCGGCTAGTTTTCTGACTTGGTATTGTTGGTTGTTTCTAGTGTCAGTCAGGGTAACTGTATTGTTTTCGTTAATCCCGCCATTACTACTATCGTAATCGGCGGATTGACATATGCTTGATGTTAGGGTTTGCATGGTAGTTATATTGTTGTTTGCTATTATGGTCGAAAAAGGCGCTATCGCAGTAATCGAAGTCGCTTTGGCGATGTTTTGCGCTACCACTCGAAACCCGGCGCGGATGAGGCTGCCGCCTGCACCACTAGTGGAGTACCACAGCCCTGCGTCGCTGGAGCCACTATTGCTGGTACCGCCCCTAATAAACCACGGGGCGCCGCCGAGGCGCGCAAAGAAGCTGATGTCTCCCCCCCAAGACTGAGTGCTGCTGGAGATGGACTGTCTAGTGCGCGCTTCATGTAGAGACTGTCCACCGCAAGTCTCAAATAGGCAATTATCGAAGTTGTAGTAAATTTCGTTGGTTGAGCTACTCCAACTAGCCTGAGCGCCGAACGGTGGTACATAATAGATGTCGATGTATTTGGTCTGTGGCA
Organism: Candidatus Nomurabacteria bacterium; assembly: GCA_031266275.1. Classification (GTDB taxonomy): domain Bacteria; phylum Patescibacteriota; class Saccharimonadia; order Saccharimonadales; family Saccharimonadaceae; genus JAISBI01. The sequence continues at coordinate 9,082 of JAISBI010000028.1, forward strand.
TGGTGATGATCTCCTCGTCGTCATCGCTGGATGTGGCGCCGAAATTAGCCTGTGTGTATTGATACGCTCCCCCCGCCATATCATAAACACCATACATATTACCGGTAGTAGAGGCTAGTTGACCAATAGCAGTGCTGTAGCTGCTGCAGACGTTGCCATAACCATCGCCGGCTCCGGCTTCGGTTGATGAG
>JAISBI010000042.1 GCA_031266275.1 Candidatus Nomurabacteria bacterium
AGTCCTGCTGTGTTAGTGAACAATACGTGGGGCTTTACTTTATTATCGCCTAGTGATAGTTTACCGGTTTGGGTGGCAGTGCCAAAGTTTGGTAGTGCTTTGCAGATTAAGGCTACTTCCAGCACGGCGGAGCTTGATCCGGGTGATCAGACGACGGTGCAGTATGGGGCTAAGGTGGATTTTAGTCAGCCTGGTGGACGGTATTCGGCGGTGGTGGTTTTTACAGTGGTAGGAATATGAGAGGGCTAATTTTCTCGCGTTGACCATAAGTCTTGCAGTTTTTGGAAACCATCGGTCACGCCGGTGCTTTTGAGATTGGCGACGATTTTGTTGTAGCTGTTGATGGTTTCGTTGAGCAAGCGGGTTTTTTCGCTGCTTTCGACGGTGGAAAATTGGCGGCGCAGCGACTTCAAATCAGTTTCGTAATTAACTAGTTCCAGATTGCGATAATAATCCATCAATTCATCGCGGTCGCTTTGCTTGTTGGCGAATAACTGATCGGCAATCAGCTCGATTTCCGCTAGGCGCCGCGTCGCTTCGTCTTCGGCCAGAGCTTCTTTGTAATCTTCCAGAATGAACCAGCGGATTTTATAGAGTTCTTGGTCGAGATAGCGGTCCGGAATATTGGCTAGCAGACCGGCGTATTTCGGCCATTTGAGCGAGGCAGCGAAAATATAATTGAGGTAAACTTTTTCGTCGCGGCGATGAGTGGAAACTTTTTCGGCTTTGTTTTGTTTGAGGCGCGGACTGTCGAGGCTGGATTTGCCTTCCAATTTCGCGGTCAGCGCCGTCATCGAAGCACCAGTCAAATCGCTCAGCACTTTGAGATAATGTTCGCACTCGACCGGGTCGCTGATTTTTTTGAGCAAAGTCAGAGCTTCGGTCGTCAATTTTTTCTTGCCCTCAGCGCTGGTCATATCGACGCGGCCGGAGTACACGTCAATTAACCATTGGATTGCGGGCTTTGGATTTTCGATGATGTTTTGCCATTTTTGCGGACTCTGTTGAATGAGTTCATCCGGATCTTTCGCTCCGTCGATGGTGATGATTGATAAAACCAAATTCAATTCTTGGGCCATCGGGATGGCGCGCTCGGTGGCTGCAATTCCGGCTTTGTCGGCGTCAAAACAGAGGCTGATATTTTGCGTCAGGCGGCTGAGCGATTTCAAATGGTCGCGCGTCAGAGCGGTGCCGGCCGCCGCCACCACGTGTTTGACGCCGGCTTGGTGCGACGATATGACGTCCAAATTGCCTTCGACCACGATGACTTTGTCATGTTCGCGAATGGATTTTTTGGCTAGATGCAGACCGAAAACTTGGCGACCTTTGTCATAGAGCAATGTTTGCGGCGTATTCAAATATTTCGGTTCGCCGTCGCCGATGATGCGTCCAGTGAAGCCAACCACTTGCCCCTGCGTATCCGATAGCGGTATGATTAAGCGGCTGCGAAACATGGCGCCGCCGCGACCGCCGATCAAGCCAGCCGAGCGAATTTCTTCGATTTTATAAGTTTTTTTCTCGAGCAGGTTTTTCAGGGTCGGGCTCTCTGGCGCATAGCCAATTCCCCACTCCATGATGGTGCCCTTATTCAGATGACGCTGTTTGACATATTCAAGCGCCGGTTTGGAGTGGACTAAGTTTTGTTGGAAATAGTTCTTGGCGATGTTATTCATCTCGAGAATGCGATGCTTTTTATCATTGTTGGATTTTGAAACGCGCGTGTCGTATTGGGTCAAATCGACGCCGGCCTTGCGTGCCAACAGCTCCAGCGCGCCGCGAAAATCCACGCCTTCCATTTCCATGATAAAAGCATAGACGTCGCCGCCTTTATTAGCGGAAAAATCATGCCAAATATTTTTTTCTGGCGTCACGAAAAAAGACGGCGTCTTTTCATTAGTAAAGGGGCTCAGACCTCGCCACAACCGGCCAGACCTGCGCAACTGGACATATTCCCCGACTATGTCTTCAATAGCGAGACGAGCTCTAATCTCCTCTTTGGCGTCATTCATAGCTTTATTATACCATGACGAAGCGAGTGAATAAAGTAAGTTTACTTACTTTATTTCGAGCGAGGAAGCCGTAAATTATACGAAGTATAATTATAGCATGGGCGAGGCGAGATGTTAATCTTCTCGCCTGATTTCTTTTAGCGCCTTATTTCGAAATTCAGTTAGATTTGCGTTGTCGGTAAATAATTTTTCAATTATCTTTAATTTTTTATGGCTGATGATGTTTTTGTCCGGAGTAGAGAATTCGTCCTCAAAGTGAGTTATTTTCTGTAACTCGTTGCTATTCACGACTATTGGCGCGACAATTTCGCTGATTAGCCAGTCGTCGCTGGGATATTCGGTGTCGATTTTCTCGCCTAATAATTCTTGCAGCTTCTTGAAATATAGAAAATGTGTCAGTTCGTGAGCAGTAGCGCATAAAATCCAATTCCGATTAAAATAATACGGCACTAAGAATTTAGACTGCTCAATGAAGCGCGGAGCGAACGGGACTATCGCTGGGCAAATGGTGACTTGGGGAATCCCCGTCCAGTCGCAGTCGAGTTTTTTTGATAAAATCTTCGCTATTTTTTCCATAGTTGGAATTTTCGTTTCGAGCCATTTGCTCGTGTCTTTCAGCCTCACATTATTCGGGTAGATTTCGTTAATCAATATATCAATGTCGTCGGCATTTTTTCACAGTTTTCAGATATTTTCTCAATTCATCTGGATAATCTCGCAATTGCTCCAGCAAAAGCTCCCTGTCGAGCTCTTTGTCAAAAGTGATGATGAATTTTGATACATTCATATTTCATATAATAACACAAATGTATTGTATAATTGAAGTATGACATTTACGAAAACCGGAGCTGATGACTTTGTCATTACGCGCAGGCGCAAAAAGTATCGTTTTACGCGATTTAATGAATTGGCGAATTGTTTTCATTTGGACGAATGGGAAAAAGTTCATCAAAAATATTTGAGTAATGGCAGTGTCGTGGCGGAGATTGGCGCTGGGTCGGCGCTGTTTTTGGTCGAACAGGCTAAATTATTTCCGGACAAGGTGTTTGTCGCGGTCGATATCAAAAGCGACCGCTTATATCGCGGCGGGCGGGCGGCTGATGAAGCGGACATCTATAATATTTATTTCGTGCGGTCGGACATTGCACGATTGAGCGAGGTGTTTCCAGTCCACAGTGTCGACGAGCTTTGGCTGACGTTTTCCGATCCTTATCCCAGAAACAGCGACCGGCGGCACCGTTTGACGCACGAGCGATTTTTGAAACTGTATGAGAAAGTATTGTCCGCCGATGGTGTGCTGCATTTCAAAACCGATAGTGATGGTCTGTTCGACTTTTCCCTAGACAGTTTGCGGCAGAGCCATTGGGCGATTACGGAGCAAACCAGAGATTTGCACGGTAGTGATTTGGCCGAAAATTACAAGGTCATGACTAGCTACGAAGAGCGCTTCGTTTCAGAGGGGCTCAAAATCAAGTTTTTGTCAGCAGTCCCGCCCAAAAAGTAATCATGAGCGATATTTAATCAAAAATATTTGACTCAGTTTAATTTGAGTAATATAATGTAAGCATGTTTGGAATTCATAAGGTCCGACTTTACATCATGCGATGTTTATTGGAATGCGGCGAAGAGGGCGCTGGGTTTACTGAGATGCGGCCGGCGGAGATTAGAGATAATCTATACGCTTACCATATGAAAATGGCCGTCCAAGATGGAATTATCGAGAAATACAGGAGCAATTATCGTTTAACTTCTGCCGGAAAGGCTTACGCTGAGGGAATATTTCAGCAGAAAAAGCCCAGTCCAATAGAGGTATCCGTGCTCATCAGTGGCGATGGTGGCGAGGCGCGCATTATCAGCGGAACGGCGAAGTCCGACGACCAACATATCGCAGATGCCGCCAAACGTATAACTCAAGAAAAATTGAGGGAAAATATCCCATCAAAGCCGCTCCACATCGGTGACGCCTATATAAAAATTATCGGCAAACATGAACAAGTTATCGCAAACAGTTTCCATCATTTCTTCTACGTCAAAACTGGGCATGATTTGTCAAAGGTAATTGATGACTTGCCGAATGATGTCAAAGAGGAAGTTATGTTCGTGCGCAAAAACGCCGACGGCCATTTCTTTTTCGAGCGCGAGTATTTTCTATAAAAAATTTGCATCTGTCCAAACTTTTTGCTAAAATATAAACGTAACCCGAAAAAACAAAACTATGAAAAGTATTTCCAAACATTTCACTGTTGAAAACATCGCCATGATTGCCTTGTTTTTGTTTGCTATTTGGTGCGCCGTTAGTGCGGTCAGCGTCTTGCAAAAAAATTACGAGCTACTGACGAGGTTGCGCGAGGGCGAAGTGACTAATCAGACTCTGGAAATTCGCAATGCCAATCTGAAATTGCAGCAAGCTTATTATAAAACCGACGAATTCATGGAATTGCAAGCCAAAGCGAAGTTGAACAAAGCCGTGTCGGGCGAACATCTGGTCTTGCTGCCGAAAGTCAAACCAGCCAAAGCCGAGAGCGAGGCGACCGCAACGGCCGCGCGCCAACTTTCCAATCCGCAAATGTGGGCGCAATTCTTGCTGGGAGTGCGGTATGACTAAGCTGCCTCTGATGATTTTTTCGCTGTTGCTTTCGATTGCGCCGTTGTCGGTGCTTCTGCCAACGCCAGCAAAAGCGGGCGGCCCAGACAAAGATATTTATATCAGCGAAGTATTCATCAGCGGCGAAAATTCATACATCGAATTGCTCGCCAATTCCGCGTCGGTCGACATCAGCCAATATTACCTGTTCACCACCAATACTAGCAAAGGCTCAGAGTCGGCTAATTTGAATTTGTCGTCTGAGGATATTACCATAGAAACGAGCGATGACGGCCACTATTTAGTGCAAAATCAACCGGAAAAGCAAAGCGTCTACGACGTTTTGACGAAGTCGAGGGTCGACCGGACCATTTGGCTATGCTCGTCTGGCACCACCAAAAAAGACTGCTCGGATGGTAACTTTGTCGACAGTTTCGACTATGCCAAAACAATCATCGACGACTCAAGCTACAGCTGGTCGAGGGATTTCGACGACCCAGATTTAATTACTGCCATGTCACAGAAAACTCCCAACCGAAGCAATAATTTTGACATCGACGAAATCGACGAGCCAATTGACGACGCCGACAACCCGTGCGCCGTTTTGAAACTGAACGAAATGTCGTTCGTGTCGGGAAATATGTTCGTCGAGGTCATCAATGACAGTAGCATTGATGTGGACATCACCGGTTGTTCGGTTCATCGCGGCACGGTGGTAGTCGAGCTATCCGGCTTGGTGGCTGGTGGCGCTATTAAAAGCTTCCCTATCGACGAAAAATCCGTGCTTATCAAAGAGCCCAATAGCACCGTCAAAGCCGTCTATATCTATGATAAATCCGGCAAAAAACTCGACGACTCAGTCGCGCCATACGAAAAAGTAAAGACGGGCGCCTCTTGGGCTTGGTTCGACGAAGACGGATTGATGGGTTGGATGCAGACATTTCACCCCACGCCGAACGAGGCCAACGATTTCCAACAATTCCAAACTTGCGAAGATGGCAAAATCATCAATGTCAATACTGGAAACTGTGTCAAGGCGCCCAGTGAACCGGCCGATTGCGCAGCTGGGCAATATCGCAACCCAGAGACTGGTCGTTGCAAAAAAGTCGATTCCGCCGATTCTTTAACCCCGTGCAAAGAGGGCTATTTGCGTAATCCAGAGACTAATCGTTGCCGGAAAATCGCCATCGAAGACACGCTGAAAGCTTGTCAAGAGGGCTATGAGCGAAACCCCGAGACCAATCGCTGTCGCAAAGTCGTTTCCAGCGAAGCACCAGCCTTTGCGGTCGAAAATACCGAATCGACACCGGAAACAGATTTGATGTTGGGGCTGGCCGGCGGCGGCATTGCCCTGACGGCCGGCATGATTGGCGCCAGTTATCGCCAAGACCTGTTACGCGGCATTCATGGGGTAGCTGAAAAATTTAGGAAGAGGCCGTAAATGCGCATCATGGGTATCGATCCGGGCACTGGCCGACTCGGTTTCAGCGTCATAGAATTTACTAAAGGCAAAGACTCAAAAATAATTGATGCTGGCGTCATCACCACGCCGGCGCACACGCCATTGCCGGAACGGCTGGAAGACATTTATAATTCGCTGAGCGAGATAATCAGACAAACCAAGCCCGAAGTGATGGCCATCGAAAAATTATTTTTCACGCGTAATATCACGACAGCGATTTCGGTCGCCGAAGCACGCGGCGTGGCCGAGCTGGTCGCCCAACAAGCCAAATTGCAAATCGCCGAATATACGCCGCTACAAATCAAACAATCCATGACCGGTTACGGCCGCGCCGACAAAAAGCAAGTTCAGGAAATGGTGCGGCGAGAGCTGAAACTTGACCAAGTTCCAAAGCCAGATGATGCGGCTGATGCTTTGGCGGCGGCTTTGACGCATGGGTTTATGGTGCAATGATACAAAAATTCGAGTTGGTAGAACACGAGAGTTATTCAACTAAACAGCGAACCGCAAGTCCATAGTCTCGACTATTGTTGATGATCGTACCTGGATCTACGCGGCTACTGTTGAAGTCCATGTCAATAGTGTAGTTCCCTGGGACTACCGAGGAAGACCAGTAAATGCCGAAAGAACCTTGACCGCCGAAGCCAGAGCTGTAGTAGCCGCCAAAAGCGCCCTGCCAAGCGCCCGCAGATAGCCAAAGGGCTTGTGTATCTGGGCTGGCGAGGTCGTGGCTACTGCCGGTACCTGACGGATAGGCTTTGTCTAATGTACCAAAGTCCCCATCAGCATTTTGTCCAGATGGCAGTTTCCAGCCAGCTGGGCAAATACTGCCGTCTGCTATCCCAGCGGTTTCTGTACCATCCACCGTGCTAGCTGTAGCGGCATAGGAATTATATAGGTAGCCGCATTTGGTTTTACTACTGGAGTCATAGGATATGTTTCCGTTACCACTGGCGCCAGTGTTATTTAGACAATTAGCGGTGTTGCTGGGATCTACTTGACGCCAAGCATAAGAGTCAACAACAGTGTTGTATGTACCAGTTTTAGTTAAATAACCAGAGGTAACAAACTTGTCATCGTGGTTAGTTGTGAAGTTTGACCAATTAAAGTCTACTATGATATCGGTAGTTACATTAGTAGTAGTTGGCATTAACACCATACCATTTTCTAGTTCTAACTTCAAATTATCTATCATCCAACACTTCTCGTCCTTTAGCTTTCTTACTAGGTATTCTTGGTCGTTTCTATTGTCTATCATTACTATAGTGCTGTTTGGGTCTGGGTTGGTTGCGTCGTAGACTGGCATGGCGCTACAGGTTTCGTTTAGATTAGTTGTTTTGTCTTGGAAGTAGGCTCCGTTTATTACTTTGGCGTAGGTTGGTATGTTATTCTGGAGTATATAAGCAATAGTGATGTGGTAGTCTCCGTTTGTCATATTGTTGTCTGCACATACTTCATATTCAGTAGTTTTTAGTTCGTTTGCAGTAGTTCCTGCTGTGTCTATGATGGTTAGTGAGTTATTTGAGTCTGTTGGTATTGTATTAGTGTTTTGGGTTATTGTTATATTGTTTCCTGCCGTGTTGGTTCTTAGGTAGACTTTTAGGTTGTAGCCTAGTGTGTTGTTGGTGGTGGTGATGGTGTCTAGAGAAAAGGGAGTGCAGGTATTTTTTTCGAGGGTTAGGGTTTGTTCTTTATTTATTGTGAGGGTGATGTTGTCAGCGGCGTTGGTGGTTAGGTGAGAAAGAATAATGACAGTTATAGTGCAGATGAGTAGGGCTATTACTAGTATCATCTTTTTACCGGATTGCTTCGCTTTGCTCGCAATGACGTTGGTTTTAGCTTTTTTACCCATTTTACCCTACTTTCTTTATAAAGTTATTGTTTTGGTGTCAAAAAAGGACACCGCGAGGTATCATGTAATCCTATTCGCAATTAACACGAATGTCTTTTGCTTACGCGATGTCCATTTTAACATTCGTATAAACAAAAAATCGAACAGCAATTACATGATGACTGTATTATATTAAATTGTCTTTTTGATGTCAATGTTATATGTGTTACAATAGTCATAATAACTGTTGCAAGCTAGCGAAAGAGAAAGGCGGTGCGAAATGGCGGTTACAGTTAAGTGGCTTGGTGATTGCGACGCGGTGTTGGAACTTGATGACGGGAGCAAGGTGGAAGTAGAAAATCTCGAGGGAACGTTTCTCGTGGATGGCTACGACGACGACTATATTGTTCTGGTCGCGAACGCCGGTAGTGACAACGAAACGGAATATTATTTCCGCATGACATTCAACGGCGACGATGACATACAGGGAACTTTCGTCGAATACGAGCAAGAATTGGCGGCGGTAAAGGCGGCTTATGAAGATATCAAATTCTAATAGGTCAAACCACCTGAAGCCAAAGATGCCGAGCTCGGTTAATACGTTAACTGACTCGGCTTTTCATTTGAAAATAGTGTTGTGCTATAATTAAACCATGCTAATCGAATCATATCGAAACCTGTCCAAAGAGCTGCTGCTGACGCTCGTCCAGTTCAATTTGTCGAAGATATTTCATCTCGACCGGTCGGTTTATGTGTCACATTATTATTCGGTGACTAATGAGCAGGCTATTTGGGAAGTTACCGATCGCAATAAGCGCGACGTTTACTTGTATGCCGCGAGAAAAGTGCCGAATTTGAAAATTATCAAGCGTGAGGCCGAGCGAATGTTGAAAAAAACCGCCCTGTTTTTCGCTGACGTGAACGAGCGGACCAAATTCACACCCAGCGATTTGAAAAAAATCGCCGACGATCCGGAAATCGTCGGGCGTTATAGTGTCAAAGCTGGTAAAATTTTCATTTTTGTGTTATATAAATAAGATATGAACGATAGAAAACGGCAACGACTGCACAAACAATCCGAGAAACGATATGCTGATTTGGGCTTGGAAAATGACGAATTCGTAGTGACTGACGTGGGCCGTCACCCGCTGGGGCGCTTGCGGGTTTGGGCGGCAATTATTTTGATTGTAGCGCTGTTTTTGTTTGCGGCTTGGTTTTTCGCTATCGAGATGCCGGATTTCACTGAGGTCAATTTCTTCCTGGCGATTATTTGCGTCGTCGTGGCATTTATCACGCCGCTGGCCGGCATCGTGGCCGTACGAGACTACGATAACGATTGGATGGTTGTGACTAATTTACGACTGATTCAAAATATCCGCCACACTGTTTTTGCCTCTGAAAATCAAGAAATTGGACTGGACGGCATCGAAGACATTAGTTTCCGCCAAACTGATCCTCTGCAAAAGATATTTAATTATGGCTCGCTGCGCCTCAGTACCATCGGCGACGAGCATACTTATATTTTCACTTACGTATCAAATCCGGCTGAACAAGTCAAATTGATTCGCAAAACCGTGACTGAGTATCACGAAAAGCGCGTGCACGGGAAATCTTAAATTAGAAAAGACGTTTCACTCTGGGCGTCGGATATATTCCGACTCTTTTTCGAGAATGGCAGTTAATTTGAAACTCTGGCACTGTCCGTTCATGTCGCAATCGATGCCCTCGTAAAAATATTCCCCGTCGGTGCTATTAATCTTAGCGCCAGTGGTGTCGATGAACAGCGCCGGATCGACAGCTCGCAGATTATCTTCATCCACCGACGTCGGATAAAACTGGTTTTCTTGATAAAAAACTTCCGTCAGACCGTAATAAATGCTGTTGATAGCGGTCTTTCGCTCTTGGTCGCGTGCGGTCGTCTCTAGCTCGTTTTTTTGAATGAGGAAAAATATGCCGAGCACGACAAGCATCACTGCGGCGATGATGATTTCGATGACTGTGAATCCTTTTTCGTTTTTCATATCCCCATTGTAACATATTTGCTTTACAAAAAAAATGTGCTATAATGTGGTTATGTATAAATTAGATGATGAGTTCTTAGCTCAACTTGGGTTGGGCGCTATGCCAGAGGAACAGAAACAAGCTTTCCTCCAGCATATTTACAGCGAGCTGGAAATTCGCGTAGGTGAAAAATTAACTGACGGCATGTCTGACGAGCAATTGGACGAATTTGGCCAATTTGTCGACAAAAACGAGACTGCTGTGCGGGCTTGGTTCGGCAAAAACTTGCCAAATTACAAAGAAGACCCTGAGTTCAAAACTTTGCTCGACAAACTCGGGCCAAATGTGGCGGAAATTGACGCTTTGAGCGAGTTCGGCGCGACTAAATGGTTGCAGTTAAATCGGCCGGACTATCCGAAAGTGGTCGCCGAGACATTAGAGACGCTGAAAAAGGAAATCGTCGCTAATAAATCTCAAATTTTGCAGGGCTAAATAGGATTTAGGTAATATAAAAGCCTCCGTTTCGGAGGCTTTTATATTGTTGGCTGGCGGTTTTTTACGTCTCGGCCAAGCGCAACTTGATTTCGTTCAATTGGCTGATGTAGCTTTTCGCCATATCGCGATTGGTTTTGGTGGCTTTGCTGGTCCTGATGTCTTCGAGCGTCTCGAGAACTTCGTCGATTCGGGCACCCAGCTCGGTCTTGAAACTGCCGTCCAAGCGACCGGCGGCCTTTGTCGCGTTGAGGTCGGTGGTCGCTTGTTTGGTGTCGCCGACAGCGGCTTTTTGCTCTTTGGATAATTTCGTTTTGCCGTTCAGGCTGGTGAATTTTGATGACTGCGTTCCGACCACGAGGGCGGCCGTCGCCGTGACGCGCGACAACGAGCTGGAGCCGAGATTTTTATTACCATAGTCAATGATGTCCATCGCATTAGCATATTGAGCTTGGGCTTTGGCGATGTCTTGTTTGACATTTCCACCGCCGCCGCTGGAGCTGGCGATGATGACGATGACGATTATCAGCACCAATAGGCCGCCGCCAGCGACAATCAGCATCTTTTTGTCGAGGAATTTTTTGCGACCGGGTTGGGCGGAAATCTGATTCAGATAATTTTGCGTATCAGCGGCATTGCCAGAACTTATCGGCGTCGGTTGACTTCCCTGTTGGTTATTTGGGTCCATGCCACTATCTTAGCATAAGCAAGTCGAAAAAGCAAATCTATCATTTTTATGCTATAATATTATCATGAGTTATGAATTTAGCATAGTATCGTTCATCATTGGCGTGCTTCTGTTGGTGCCGTCGGCGTTTTTCGTCAAATATTCGAACAAGGTCGCCGACACATTCGGCGGATCGTATAGCCGTTATCAAATTTATTCTTTTATCGCGCTGGGCATTTCGATTCTTATCATGTTTAATATCCAATCGGCGCTTGGTAGTTTGATTGCCAATACTTTTTTCAGCGGACTAAATTAATTATTCTGCCTCGTCGTGTCGATCGCTCAGTTCGTCCAGTGAACTAATCAACACCTCGCGCGGCCGCGCGCCGTCTTGCGAACCGATGATGCCGCGCTCTTCCATGATGTCCATCAAGCGTGAAGCTTTGCCATAGCCAATGCGCATCTTGCGCTGGAGCAAAGAAGTCGACATCTTGCGTTCTTGGACAGCAATTTGGACGGCTTGTCTGTATTCTGGATCGCCAGTGCCATCGTCGACGCCGCCAGTCGCGCCGGCTCCATCCGGTTTGTCCAGAGATGACAGCAAATCGCCATTGTAATCCGGCGGGCTTTGCAATTTGATATGGGCCACCACCGCATCGACTTCGTCGTCGCCGATGAAAGCGCCTTGCACGCGCTTCAAATTGCGCATCTCGGTAGTTTTGACCAGCATGTCACCGTTGCCGAGCAATTTTTCCGCCCCGCCCTCGTCAATGATGACGCGCGAATCAACTTGCGATTTGACGGCAAAAGCCAGTGCCGCCGTGATATTGGCTTTGATGGTGCCGGGTATGACATTGACGCTCGGACGCTGAGTCGCCACGACGATGTGAATGCCGGACGCTCGGCCTTTTTGCGCGATGCGCTGGATTGACGACATAATGTCGCGCTCGGCTTGCTTCGAGCTCATGATGAGGTCGTATAACTCGTCGATAATTACGACAATGTATGGCAAAGTGTCATCAGGATTTTTCTCGTTCCAAGCTTTGACGTTTTTGATATTGCCGAATTTTTTGTAACGCTGCTCCATTTCGCCAATCGTCCAGTGCAGCGCTTTGATAGCTTTATGAACCTCTTCGTCGCTGGTGCCTTTGATAATCGGCGCCGCGAGGTGCGCGATGTCATCGTATTGGCCGAGCTCATTGCCTTTCGGATCAATCATGATTAATTTCAGTTGGTTCGGCGTGGCGCGGTACAGCATCGACACAATCAGCGAGTTCATCATGACCGATTTGCCCGATCCGGTTTGCCCAGCTATCAGTAAGTGCGGCAGCTTCGCCAAATCTAGTACAATCGGCCGACCCGAGATGTCGCGCCCGACACCAAAAGCCAATGGGCTCTTCGACTCCGTCCAAACGCTGCTCTTCAAAATACCACGCAAGCTGACGATGGCCGCCGCAATATTCGGCACCTCGACGCCGACGGCGCGCTGACCCGGTATGGGCGCTTCGATACGAATATGCTCAGCTGCTAGATTATAAGCGATATTGTCATCCATGTTCTTTATCCGATTCATCTTCACACCGGGCGCCGGCTTAAGCAGGAACTGCGTCACGCGCGGCCCGATATTTGCGCCCTCCGGAAAGACGTCAATTTTAAATTCCGCCAAAGTGTCTTTAATAATTTCGGCATTGCCTTTGGTATCACCAGCGTCCGGCTGCGACTGCTGATCGGCCAATAATTTGATGTCCGGCAATTTCCAATTCATGTCTTTGATGACGATGGGCACTTTTTCGTCTTTTATCGGCGCGGACTTCTCCGTTTTGGCTGGCTTCGACCGCGCTGGCGGCTGGCCGTCGACCGTGTTGACTTTGAATTCCGGCTCCTTTTCCCTAGCGATTTTACTGACCACTTCTCTGTTATTTTTGTCAGCCGCCTCGTCGCGATGGAAAAAGCTGGCGATTTTGTCGAAAACGACTTTGGGCGGGATGGCCAGTACGAACATGGCTAGTAACAATATCAAAACCGCATAAACGAAAGCTAGCGGCGTCGCCGTCAACAAATTCAACATGCCGGCGTCCAACACCCAGCCAATCGCGCCGCCGCCGTCCGCCGCTTTGTGCAAAGTCGGGTCGTTCAGTCCCAGCTGAAACAGGCCGCTGAAAAATATCAGGAAGAAAACCGTCGCCACCCACATGGCCGTCGGCACCTTGTTGTCCTCCGCTCGAAATATCGCCACCGCCTGCCAAACGAAAATAATCGGCACCAACCAAGCCGTCCAACCGAGCAACCAACGTATCGCGCTAGCTAGAGCCACCGGCAAATTGCCACCCCAATTGAACAGCCCGATGAAAACCAATATAGAAAACACAATCATCAGCATCGCGCCGACTTGCGCCCAAAAGCCTTTGCCCAATCGGGCAGGCTTGTCATCTTTTTTCTTATTGCTCGAGCCTTTCGGCCGACCCGGTCCGCGTTTTTTAGCCATAAAACTATTTTAACATAACCTATCTCAGAATAAAAGTAGTTTGGCATAGGGAGGATGGGAATGCAAGAGGTTTTATGTAGTGGTTATAGTGTCATTGGTTGATGTGGTGTTAGTGTTTATTATTTCAGTGGGGTTATTTGGGTCAGTAGATATGGTGGTGTTGTCTTGTTTTTTGATGGTGATGTTACCGCTGGATGTATTAGTTCTGACGTAAGTCTTGAGGTTGTAACCTTGAGGGTTGGTAGTGGTTGCTACGGTGTCTAGGGTGAAGAGTGAGAGCTCATAGATGTTAATGCGTTATAATCCCCACAAGGTCACTGCCACCCATGCCAATACCTTGTGATGTTAAGTCAGTAGTAATCGAATACGAGCCAGGCGTTCCGCTGCCTGAGCTCCAAAAGACGCCGCCACTACTAAATGCCAGCTCTATGTTTGAACAATTACAGTCACTTTCGATAACTAAAGTGCCAGTGAAAATGTCTATATTGCTGTAGTTAGCACTAATTGTGAGGTTTTGAATTTCGTATCCTGTGCCCTGCACTGTGCCGTAGCTTTCTCCACCAGCAACAGTTGAAGAAGGCAGACCAGAAATCAGTGTTTCGTTGGTTGGCGCGGGCGGAGCTAAGAGGCAACGAACGGCGAAGCCGACGCTCCGACCACTGCCGTTGTAGGTACCTGGATAGACGTCGCTACCGTGGAAGTACGTGGTGTAAGCGAGGTTCAGCAACATGACCGACGAAGACCAATACCAACTGACTGAACCCTGATTGCCGAAACCCGATTCGTAGTAGCCACTAAGAGCGCCCTGCCAAGCGCCCGCGGACAGCCATAGGCCCTGGGTGTCAGGTTTGGCTAAGCTATGATCGCTACCGGTACCTCCTGGTTTGTAGGCTTGGTCAAGTGTACCAAAGTCTCCACTAGCGTTTTGTCCACTTGGTAGTTTCCAGCCGGCTGGACAGATAGACTGTTGAGCGATGTAGCCAGCACCTTTGCCATTGTTGTAATCGGCTTGGGCAGCTGAACCGGCGGTAGCGGTATAGTAGTTATATAGGTAGCCGCAGCCAGTTTTGGAGTTGGTGTTGTAGGTTATATCACCGTTTCCATTGTCACTATAATAATTATCTATGCATGCAGCGACGTTTGAGGGGTTGTTTTGACGCCAAGCGTCATAGTTGGGAGGGGTGTTGGAACTGGCACCACTGCGGGTATTATAACCGCTGATGGTGAAGTTGTCGCTCATACCAGTCATGGCTTGTCCGGTCGCTGTGCCGTCTTGGGTGAAGTAAACATAGGTATTGCCTTCTACATTGGTGTTAGTTGGTTCTAGTATTCTGGTGTCTTTGATGGGGTCTGAGTCAGTTTTGCCTAGTTCTAGTTTGAGGTTATCCAACATCCATACTTTATCATCCCTTAGTTTACCAATGCAGTATTCTTGGTTGTTTCGAATGTCTGTGGCTATGCCGGTATCGCCTACGTTCCAGCTGCTTGTGTTGATGTTTTGCATGTTGCCTACGTTGCCTTTGAATTGGGTTCCAGACACGCAGGCTACTTGGATGTTTTCTTGTGCAGTAATCGATATCGTTTTAGCTATATTCTGTGCCACCACCCGAAACCCAGTATCACTGTATTCGACGCCCCGATAATAGTAAGAATACCACAACCCGGCGTTGGAATCATTGTTGCTGTAGCCACCCCGGGTGAACCACGGGTAGCTGGAGCTCACGAAGTAAGA
>JAISBI010000012.1 GCA_031266275.1 Candidatus Nomurabacteria bacterium
ACGGCCAGCGGCGGCGGCAAGATAACCATTAAATTCAAGAATCAGGCGGAGCTGGACGAAATTATTGACTTTTTGACCTGAATTGGATATAATTGGATATATATGAAGTATCCAATTAAATCACCCCTAAACCAAAGAATTAGCCGTACTAATTCGGCTATCAACGCCATGTTGAGCCAAGTCGATGAACTGCGCGGCGAGTGGACGGGCGGAGTCAACCTCAGCCCGCAGATTTTGGGACGATTGAAAAAATCGGCCTTAATTACTTCGGCGGGAGCGTCGACGCGAATTGAGGGGGCCAAACTTTCGGATGCGGAAATTGAACGGTTGATCA
This sequence comes from Candidatus Nomurabacteria bacterium, assembly GCA_031266275.1. Classification (GTDB taxonomy): domain Bacteria; phylum Patescibacteriota; class Saccharimonadia; order Saccharimonadales; family Saccharimonadaceae; genus JAISBI01. The sequence continues at coordinate 335 of JAISBI010000012.1, forward strand.
ATGGCCTGAAGTTTGATAAAATGGCCGACCGTAGCGTTCAGGAAGTACAGGGCTATTACGAAACGCTAGAATTTATTTATGACAATTACAACGATACCCCGATTTCCGAGAACTATATTTTTGAGTTGCACGCTCGGTTGTTGGCTTACTCCGACAAAGATACTCGGCACAAAGGTGTATACAAAAAGCTGGAGAACAGCGTCAAAATGTATAACGCTGATGGCACGGAGGTGGCAACTTTGTTCAAAACTTCGCCACCGCTACTAACCGAACAACACACGCGGGCGTTGGTCGAGTGGTTCAACGATGAAATTGACGAAAACAACCACCACCCACTACTCGTCATCGCTGGTTTTTTGGTGGAATTCTTGCACATCCACCCATTTCAAGACGGCAACGGCCGCCTCAGCCGACTACTGACTGACTTATTGATGCTGAGGGCTGGTTTTGCTTATGTGCCGTATCTGTCGCAAGCCAAGATTATTGAGGAAAACAAAGCAGAATATTATATCGCGCTAAGGCGTAGTCAAATCACTCTCGGCACTCCGCACGAAAATATCACGCCATGGCTGGAGTTTTTCCTGCGGGTTTCCCTCAAACAAGCCAAAGACGCAGTCGGGTTGTTGACGGGGGAAAATGTCGAAAAAACTCTATCGCGTTATCAATTGGCAGTCTGGGAATATATCAAAAAAGTCGGCGAAGCGGATATCAAGACTACCGTCGCCGCCACGAAAATCGAACGCCCGACCGTCAAACAGGCCTATGCTAAATTACTCAGTCTGAAGTTAGCTGAGCGCGTCGGCGAGGGTCGCGGTAGCCGTTACCGTTTGATATAATTGGCTATTTCAGCTATATCCAATTATAGCCAAAACCTTTCAGAAATGAAGAGCCGCAGTGTCTACCCGATATTAATTGATGTTTTACATATTACCACGCTCACTGTATTTGGGCAAATAAGGCCGGCAATTTTAGATGCGGCGAGGGCGGTTAGACATTTAAGACACAGCGGACGGCTTCACTAGAATACTTATAGTTATAGTCTGATGCGCGCACTGTTGTGGTGCTATAGAAGAATAAGCCGTAGGCGTAATTATAGGTCGTGTCAACGTAGGCTGAAGACGACCAGACGTAGCTACTGAGACCTTGACTAGACACGCTACTGCCAACGCTTGTTGCCCCCATATAAACTCCACGCCAAGGCGATGACGAGCCTTTCAAATTAGCAGCAGTCCCACCGATATTACTGTACATCGTGGAAAGCTCAGTAGTGTTAGCCCAGCCAGTAGGTGAGGTACCAACACCACCGTTGCTAGGCAAATGCCAACCTGCCGGGCAAATCGAACTAGTAACAATAGTATTGGCAAGACCGCTAACACCAGCTCCTGCCGTAGCCCCAAGCCAGTTATAAAGATAGCCACAATTCCTAATGGAGTTTGCGGCGGTATTCCCAGAATCAGCTAGATAGGCAATAGCGTTAGCGGCGGTAGTGGCATAGCCCGCGCCAGTGCAGGCTCTGGTACCGCTAATGGGTGTAGCGACGGCTGGGTCGGCGTAAAATGAGGTCGTTAGCCCAGTACTAGTCGTCCAAGTCCCATTATTAACCACATCAACCTTAGTCCCATAAGCCCGTGCATAATTACTAATCATCCAACACCGGTTGTCTGCTAGTTTCGCCACAGCATAGTATTTATTCGTGCCGTCCGAGCTATCTAACATTGCTATCACTGCCCCTGTATTAGTACCAGTGAATGTTGTCATCAACCCACACTTAGTCGAGTTAAGACTGGTGATACTATCACCCTGTGCGGGTGGGACTTGCACACCAGTATAACCCCACTGTCCTGTGCGTGCATCAGACTGGGCAGTGCCTGTACCAGTCTTGCAGCTGTAGTATAGGGTGTTGGCGCCTACTGTGGTGGTTCTAGTGGCTCCACTGGCATTAGGATAAGAACCGCTAGCTGTTCCCCACGTACAGGTAGTGTTGGCTGTAGTACTAGTGACGGTAATAGTGGTGGTTGTGGCTGGTATGTTGGTGGCTCCATTAGCCGGTGTGGTGGTTGGTACTGCTGGTAATGGATGTTTGTAGGTATAGGCGTTAGCTAGGGTATCTTCTCCGCCCCAAGTCTTTACTACTAGGTTATAAGTCCCTACACTAGTTGAAGTAGTAGCTGTTGGTAAGGTACAGGTTATTTGGGTATTACTGTCTATGTTGGCATTAGCACACTCTTCACCAGCGTCTTGGGTTCCATTGCTGTTTTTGTCTATGAAGACTTGGTAGGCTGTTTCTAGGTTAGTACCTGTAATGGTGACTGCTTTAGTCTCGGTGGTAGTGCCGATAATAGGGTCAATGCCACTAATAGTTGGGGCTGGTGGCGAGGTGTATGGGTTGGCTGTTACTGTGATGGTGACCGTGTTGGTGTATGGGTTAGTAGGTGCTGTGGCTGGGAGGGTACTATCTACTTTAGCTCCTATAGTGAGGGTTTGAGTGTCTCCTGTTGTTGATGTAGGGGCCATAGTAGTGTTGATGATAGTAGGAGACGTACTGTCTGGTATGGCAAACCATAATGGGTCAGTGCTAGGGTCAGGTGAGAAGGAGGAGGGATTAGCCATACTGGCTCCCCATTCATTAGTGCTGAGCGTGGTGGGAACGGTGGTACTGCCGGTGGTTGAGTTAATGGTGTTGGTAGCATCAATACAGTTGGTACCATCAGTTGAGCGACGGAGGCAGGTTTCTGTAGGATTAGGACTATTGGTGCTTAGTTTGGTGGTGTAGCCAGTTGGATTATCCGTGGTAACGACTATGTTGGCTGTTGTTTTATTAAAGGTATTAGGTATGAGAGATAATTCTACTGGGTTAGTTATAGGTGAGATGGAGATGGAGGGTGAGGAAGAAGGTTTTAATGGGTTAGTAGGAAGAGCAGTGGCTGTGGGTGGAGGGATGAGGGGGAATAGAAGGAAGTAGGTGATCGCTAGGAGTGGTGGGATAGAAATTAGAGGAACTAGATAAGAGTTGACAAAGGCACGGCGAGCGTTAGTTAACGTGTGGCGTAACGAGAGAGAGAGAGAGAGAGAGGATGCGGCGCCGAAAAACTACTCTGTGACGATGACGCTACGTGATTGTTTTTATATGTTTTTATCACTTTTATACCCTTTGTTTATTTGTTCATATACGTTTATGGCTAGTATTATATACGATGAATTTTTTAATGTCAATAGTTTTGGCGAAGTTTTTTAGAAAATGTGGAATTTTTCGACTGGTAAGAGTTGGATGCTAACTGGGCCGATGATTTTTTCAAAGGGTACGGTACCGAGATTGTTGCGTGAATCGAGCGAGTAATGGCCGTCGCGATGGTCACCGACGACGTATATTTGCCGGTCAGGGACGACGGTGTCGCCCGCTCCGCTGACGCAGGTTGGTTTGATGTCGATGTCGTCATACGGGTTTAGCCCTTTCGGGGTTTCGTCAGAATAAATAGTGATATTGCAATCTTTGACGACGACTCTTTCGCCCGGGAAGGCGATGACGCGTTTGACGATATATTTGTCTTGGTCGCCTTCTTTAAATTGGGGATTTTCAAATACGATGATTTCGCCGCGCTGCGGCATGTATTCTCCGCCTTTGAGCGACGACCATGTCACTGGTAGACGATTGACGATGATGCGGTCGCCGGTGTAAAAAGTCGGCTCCATACTCGGTCCGGTGACAGCGTAGCTGCGGAAAACAACCATATTAATAATAAAGACGCCAGCCGCGATAATAATGACGAACACCAAAACACCCAAAATATCCGACTGCCAGTTACTAGCACGCCGTACTTTCGGGACATCAGTTTTTTTGGTTTTTTGAAACATGTTGGTATTATAGCACATTTTTTTCGGAAAAGCTAACGGTTTGTGTTTTTTTATAAAAATGTGTATAATTGCAAACAATGGAAGGAAAGAAGAAAACACTGGATGGTTTTTTGCCCAGCAGCAAGAACGCTGGAACGTTTTTCACGCAGAGCGACGGGCCCGATCCAAATCACGCCAAGCGCGGTATCCCATCGCGTCAGCTTTTAGAGAGTCGCAAGGCGAAGGACGGAATCGAAGAGGAAAATCCGGCCGGTCGAGAAGAAGTCGACATCAGCGGCATCGTAGCGCTGCCGACGCGCAATGGCAATGGTTTGCATATCAAAGTGCCGGCCGAAGAGTCCATTCCGGATAAGGATTTGACGGATATAGACCGTCATAGTACCAGAGAAGCTCTGGAATTTTTGGACGAAGAAGCCGCGCCATCGGATGACAGTGAGGATTTGAAGATTGAAGACTTCGGGTTTGATGATGAATATACAAATGAAGACGATGAAGCCGATCCGGACAATGATTTCGGCGTCGACGAAGAAGACATCGAAAATTATCGTTCGCGCCGCCAAGCCCGTCAGAGACACGACAAGTATAGAGGTGTCGAGAGGAATATTCTGGTGCGCGTGGCTACTATCATCGTAATTTTGGCGGTGATTATTGGTGCTTCGTATCTGTTATACGCACTGTTTTATAATGCGCCGAAGCCGGCTGAGGTGAATAATACCGAGACTAGTTCAGAGGTGACAGAAGACAGTGATGAGGCTGAAAATACTGCGCTAGTTGAGGAAATCGTTACGCCAGAGACTCCGGCCACAGTCATGGTTTATAATGCTTCGACGACGGAGGGCGCGGCGGCGAACTTGGCTGGCCAATTGGCTGAAGCTGGCATGCAGTCGGAGGTGGGCGGGAATTTGAGTTATTCAGGGGCGGGATATGTGATTTTTGATATGACCGGTGGTCAAAAGCCGACGGCGGCTGTTGAATTAGAAAAATTGTATGGAGTGGCGCCGAAAGCCGCGACGCCGGCCGATTTGCCGTTTGACGCGCCTCAGGGCAAGGATTTCATTGTCATAATCTGCCCATAATGTGCTATAATAATTGAAATGGATTTGATAAAGTCACAAAGTAAAAAAAGCGTCGCGACGTATGCTTTTCGTGTTTTTCTCGAACTTAGTTTCGTGGCCGTAGTCTTGTTATCAATTATATTTTTGCATCAGCCCATAGTGGCGGTGGCCTTGGTGCTGCTCTATAAATGGCGTATTTTCTTCGTGCGGCCGCGCTTTTGGTGGGCGAATATTTTGTCGAATTTGACGGACGTCATTTTCGGGCTCAGCATTGTGGCGATTATTTGTTATGCGCCGAATTTATGGGTGCAGATTGCTTTCGCGGCGATTTATGCGCTATGGAATATCTTTCTCAAGCCGAAATCGAAGCACGGTTATGTGGCGGCTCAAGCCGCCATTAGCCAATTTTTCGGCATCTGGGCGCTGTCGACGGTGGCGCATACGCTGTGGCTGCCGATAGTAGTTTTGGGCTGCTTCGTGATTGGATTTTCGGTCATGCGCCATGTTTTGATGGATTATGAAGAAGATTCGCGCACTTTGTTGGCGATGATTTGGGGGGTGATTTTGGCCGAGGTTGGATTTTTCGCATTTCATTGGACGCTGTCGTATGATATATTAGGCGTCGTCTTGGTGCCGCAAGTTGCGATTTTGGACGTCTGTTTGGGCGCGATTTTTTACGTCGTTTATGATAGTTATAAGCGCAACGAGGGTGCGCCGAAATGGGAAGATATTCGCTGGCCGGTGGTTTTTTCGACGTTGCTCATCACCGTCATTTCTGTGATTTTCAGCGGGTTGTTTTGAGATGGCGCAGACGTTGTTTTTTTATGATTTGGAAACGTCGGGGCTGAATCCGCGCTTTTCGCGGGTGATGCAGTTTGCTGGCCAACGGACAGATTTAGATTTGCAGCCAATCGACGAGCCGATTAATATTTTCGTTCGCTTGAGCGAGGATATATTGCCTAGCCCCAGCGCCATCATGGTGACTGGCATCACACCGCAACAGACGCTGAGCGACGGTTTGAGTGAGGCGGAGTTCGCCAAGTTTTTGTACGCGGAAGTTTTCACGCCGGATACGGTGGCGATTGGTTATAATAATATTCGATTTGATGATGAATTTTTGCGAAATACGTTTTGGCGCAATTTTCACGATCCGTATGAGTGGCAGTGGAGCGAGGGCCGGTCGAAGTGGGATCTGCTCGACGTAGTGCGCTTGGTGCGGGCGTTGCGCCCTGATGGGATTAAGTGGCCGTTCGCCAGCAAAAACGGCGAAAAGTACCCGACTAACAAATTGGAATTGCTGTCCAAAGTGAATAAATTGGAACACAAACATGCGCATGATGCGTTGAGTGATGTCGAAGCTTTGATTGGCATGACGAGATTAATCAGGGAAAAGCAGCCGAAAATTTATGATTATCTATTCGAAAATCGCGGTAAAAAGGAAGTGGCGAAATTAGTCAATCTCGACAATCCGCAGCCGTTTGTTTATGCTTCTGGGCGCTATGATACAGCGCACGAAAAGTTGGCCGTAGCTTTTCCAATCGCGCCGGGCAAAAATGCTGGCACGATGTTGGTTTATAATTTGTTATTTGACCCGACCGAGTTTGCCGAGCTGAAAGATGGCGATTTTTTGAAAAGCTTGACTCTGCGCTACACTGAGCTGGAAAGCGCCGGATTGCCGCAACTGCCCATTAAAGAATTAAATTTTGGGCGTTGTCCGGCGATTGCACCGCTCGGTGTGCTGGATGAAAAATCTGCCAAAAGGTTAGATATTAATCTGGAGCAGGTGAAAGAGAATTATCAAAAATTGCTGAAAAATCGCGGCATTATTGACAAAATGATAAACGCTTGGCGCGAACGGCCAGAATATGAGGCCAGCAAAGATGTCGAGGGGAAATTGTACGATTCATTTATACCGGACGCTGATAAAATCCGCGTCCAAAAAATTCCCGAAATGATGGTCGAAGAGCTGGCCGATTTCAATCCGAATTTCACTGATGAACGCTTGCCGGAGCTGCTGTTTCGCTATAAAGCGCGCAGTTTTCCGAAAAGTTTGAGCGAAGCTGAGCAAAAAAGGTGGCAGAGCTATCGCGCTCAAAAATTTGCCGAACAAGCGCCGAAATACATGGAAGAATTGCAAAAATTATCGCGCAGTGGCAGCGATGATTTTCTGCTCCAAGAGCTGCAACTCTGGGCTGAATCAATCTATCCGGAAATAGACGAATAATTGATTTGACTATTTTTCAAAAAGAGGTATAATAAAGGCATATGCAAAATGAAAAAAAATATGCAGTTGGCGTCGACGTCGGATCGAGTTCTGTTAAGGTCGTCGTCGGGTTGATTAAAGACGGCGAGTCGCCATCGATTATCGCCGCGATTGAACGGGCCGTGTCGGGCATGCGAAAGGGCAATATCATCAATCAGAACTTAGTGGCTGAAGTCCTCGACCAAGCTTTGATTGACGCGCAACAGATGAGCGGGACTTATATTTCGACAGCGACTGTCAATATCAACGGGGCGCACATCGCTGGGCTGCAATCGAGCGGCGTGGTGTCGATTTCTGGCGCCGAAGTGACGCCGAGCGATTTGCTCAGGGCGGAGGAAACGGCCAAAATCGTCAACCTGCCACCGAATCGCACTATTTTGGACGTTTTGCCGCAAAATTATACGCTGGATCAGCACACAAATATCAAAAATCCACTCGGCATGAGCGGTGTGCGGCTGGAGGTCAACGCTTATATCACGACGGCTTTGACGCCGCATATTGATATGTTAGTCAAAACTCTGGAAGCGGCTAACTTGCGGCCCAATAACATTGAGATTTCTGGGCTAGCGGCCGCGACGGCCGCTTTGACCGATCAGCAGCGCGAGCACGGTGTCGTATTGGTCGATATCGGGGCGGCTACTACCAATGTCGTGGTCTATGAAGAGGGCGATTTGATTCACGCCGCAGTTATTCCGGTGGGGGGAAATAATATCACGAACGATTTGGCTACAGTCTTGATGGTCGATTGGGACATGGCGGAAAAAGTTAAAAAAGAGCAGGCTTATGCCGCGACTGACCAGCGAAAAGGTACGGAAGTTTTGAATATCGAGTCGAATAATACCATAGTGCCGGTCGATACTCGCAAAATCGACATGGTGGTCGAGGCCCGCGTGGAAGCGATTTTTGAGTCGGTGAACGATGAATTGAAAAAGATAAATCGGTTGGCCAAACTGCCAGGCGGCGTGGTTTTGACGGGCGGCACGGCGGCATTGACTGGCATAATTGAAAATGCTCGAAATACCATGCGGCTGCACGTCAAAATACATATTCCCGACAAATACGGCGGATTGACAGATAAGATAATGAACACAAAATTTAATACCTGTCTCGGCTTGATGTTGACCGACGCGGAGAGCCGTCCAGCAATCGAACAAAAAAAGAGTAGTGCGTGGCCGAAATTCTTTGCCAAAAAAGCCAAAAAATAATTTTGCAAAATCATATTGCACTAATCAAAAAATAGGTGTATAATTATTTTATTAACTAATAAGGTAAGGAGAGTTTTTCGCTAGGGTTGTGTGGCGGAGGACGAACGAGGTAAGGAGGAGTCATGCCAGAAATTAAACCAGAAGAAGCACGTGCTTTCACGGCTATCAAAGTAGTCGGTGTCGGTGGCGCAGGCGGGGCAGCAATAAACCGTATGATTGATGCGGGACTGAAAAATGTTCAGTTCATCGCCATCAATACAGACGCGCAGGCATTATATAATAACAAAGCCGATACGAAAATTCATATCGGTCGTGAGACCACGCACGGTTTGGGCGCGGGCGCCGATCCGGAGCTCGGCCAAAAAGCCGCCGAAGAATCGCGTGAGGAAATTAAGAGCGCTTTGATGGGTGCCGATATGATTTTCATCGCACTGGGCGCTGGCGGCGGGACTGGTTCTGGCGCTGGGCACATCGTCGCTGAACTGGCCAAAGAACTAGATATTTTGACAGTGGCCGTTTCGACCAAGCCGTTTGAGTTTGAGGGTGCGAAACGCCGCGCTAACGCCGAATGGGCGCTGGAACGCTTGGCTCCGAAAGTGGATGCGCTCATCACTATCCCGAATGACAGGTTGCTCACGACAATCGACCGCCGTGTGCCATTGATTGAAACGTTTAAAATCGCCGACGATGTTTTGCGACAGGGGGTGCAGGGAATTTCCGAACTTATCACGGAAGAGGGCATGATTAACCTCGATTTCAACGACGTCAAGAAAATCATGGCTAACGCTGGTTCCGCTCTGATGGGGATTGGCCGCGCTAACGGCGAAAATCGCGCTGTTTTGGCCGTCCAGCAAGCCATCGAATCGCCGCTGATTGAGGTATCAATCGACGGCGCGCGCGGAGTGCTGCTCAACGTCACCGGCGGCAATGACATGGCTCTATCGGAAGCTCAAGAGGCCGCCGACATCATCGCGAAATCTGTTGCGCCGGATGCCAACATCATCTTCGGCGTGAATATAGATCCAGAGCTGGACGACGAAGTCATCGTCACTGTCGTAGCAACTGGGTTTGACGCATCATATTTCGCCAAGACCGAGCCAACAGAGACGGACTTTGGCGCGCCGATTGACAGCCAGTTCAATGCGTCCGACAGCGTGAGCACGCCAGACGCGCCTATTACTCCAGCCAAACCAATTGAAGACGAACCAAAAACCCCGCCTCGAGTCACGCCGACCACCATCAGCGACAAAACTCTGTCAGAAATCGACATCGATAAGGACGAAAATAAAGCCGTCGAAGACGATTTCAAAGCCGAGCCGGCTCCGGTCGCTCCTTGGGTAAATAATCCATTTGATAACGGGACGACAGATGAGCAAGAAATTGAAAAACCGTCGATTTGGAAAAAATTAGCCAAGCGCCGCGAGGAGAAAAACAAAGGACTTTAGGAAATGCATTGTCCAAAGTGTGGGTGTAAAGATAGCAAAGTCGTCGAATCGCGCGACACCGGTGAGGCCGTACGTCGCCGCCGTCAGTGCCTGAAATGTCGGCATCGCTATTCCACCTATGAGCGTGTGGAAAAAATGAACCTAGCGGTCATCAAACGCAGCGGCTCGCGCGAATTATTTGACAGGGACAAATTGAAGCGGGCAATTCATCAATCAGTTGGTAAATTCTTGCACGGCGAGACTGAAACCGAAGAAATCGTCTCGTCGGTCGAAAACGCTTTGTACGCTCTGGGCGAAAACGAAATTCAGTCGCGGCAAATCGGCGAATTGGTGTTGAGCGAATTGCTTAAACACAATGAAGTGGCCTATATTCGCTTCGCCAGCGTCTTCCACGAGTTCAAAACGATTGATGAGTTCACGGAGATTTTAAATAAATTAAGAAAATAGGAGGTGGGTATGAGAACAATAATCATGTATCGAAAGGACAGTGACGCGATTGGGCCAGTGCGGGATTTTCTGGGCGACTTCCGGCGACTCTATCCGGACAAAAAAATCGAAGAATTAGATCCGGACAGCTCAGAGGGTATCAATCTGATGCGAACATATGACTTGACAGATACGCCGGCCATCATTTCAATTAACGACGACGGCACATTGAACGGCGAATGGTGCGGCCGGCGGTTACCGCTTTTGTCGGAAGTTGCTTATTATAGCTAAATTTGCTATAATGTAATCATAAGCACATTGCGTCCTGACACGCAACATGTTGCGTGTTTTGGTTATTCAACCAAAACATCAACGAATTAAAAGGTAAAAATGGATAAACAAATAGATAAGCCAGCGAATATCGACGAAAGCGCCGAAAAGTCACGGATTTCTGACGAGATGAGGAAGGTGGTGAGCTTGTTCAATGGGGAATTTAACGCGGATAAAGGCGCGAGTGAGATTACTGACCTGGTTTATGATTTGAATTTTGGCGCAGGCATCTCCGACGTTTTTGAGGATATTAAACAAGATGAAGATATTGGTTATCGCGTCAAGGCCCTCTGGACTATGCGCAGCGTCGCACGGACTACTGCAGCGCAAGGCTGGGCTGACAAGGTAACGGCCGAGATAGCTCAATTCGCGGCGGATTACGCCGACGGGGCCGAGACACCATTCGAAAAGGTGGTCGCTACTGCAGTGAGTAAATATGCGCAGTCCGAACGAGTTGATCCGACCGGTAGTTTCATCGCCTTGTCTGGGCGTCCGGAATTTGCAAAAACTGGCAAGTCTGTTAACGAAGAAGAGCTGTTCCACAGCATTAATCTCGAGAACGTCACAGGCCAATTACAGCAGAGGGGAACTCGTTTAGTTAGAATCGCCAAAGACAGCGTAGCTATTACTGATCATGCCGGCATGCCGATAATGGTGGCAAACTATGAGGGCGGTGCGTCAACCGGTGAGCCAAATATTAACGAAATGAGGCGTTTGGTCGAGAAAATCGGCGAGCTTTCCCCTGTTGATATGATACTTCGCACATCAGAACTATTTGGGGATGATACCGACGTCATATCTAAGACATCCAAAATTACCGGGTGTGACGAAGAAGCTGTCGCTGATATTATTCAAAAGCATGACTCGCTGGTAAAAATCGAAACAGATTTTAAACGTCGACAATATGAAATAAACCATGCCGCTGGAGATGCAAATGGAAAATTATCGGCAGAATACATAGAAAAAATCCTGTCCATGCGTAATGACCTAGACGAAAAAGACGCCAGTATAGTCGATAAAGCTCAGGACCTTTATGATGATGGACTGGTTGAGCAGGCGTTTACTATGTTAGATAAGCTTGGGCTCAGACATAATTACGGGTTGGCTGTGAATAATCTAAGATTGATGCCCAGATCCGCGCAAAACGGAATGGATTTCAATGCCATGAAGCACGAGCTGGACAATAAACATATCGCGAATTTTCAAAAGGCGGAAGAGGAAATAAATGAACTTTATCAAGATGCGCTCGAAGAGGCTGAGCTATCAAATCTGGAGCTAGATGGTATCAATGAAGAAATGGCGGGAGATACTGCGGCAATTCGTTTATCGGTAGTGGACTATTATCAAAAACTGAGAGCTAACTCACAGGAGCTGGAATGGCGAAAATATGACGGAACGATTGCGGCCATGCTATATGAGCCGGAAATTCGAGAAATCATAAACTCTGAGTTGAGTATTGATATAACCGAACTGTCACTACGGACGCAAAATGCGCTGGTTGGCTTTATGGTGAAGGCAGACAAAGTGCGCTATGCTCGCTTGGCAGATACTTTGCGTGACGCAAGTGATAAATATGAGTTGGCCGATGCTTTTTTGGCGTTAGAATTTGGCGACGATTTTGGTGACAGAGTACTCGATATCGCCGAACAACGGCCCGAAGGTGAGGTAAGGGAGATTTTTGCGTCGATTAATCATATTCGAGCGGCGGCCAAGACGCTCGCTAACGAGTTTTCTGGATCAGGAGCAGAGTTTCAGGCGGCATATGAGAGTAGCTGGATAAAACGTGTTACAGAGATGTTGACACTGATTTCGTCGGCCAAGGCTAGTGAAGCTGAGAAACAAGAAGCGCTACGAGCTTTGAAAATCGTTGAGTACGGGGTTGGCACGGTAGCTGAAGCCTCGAGCGAAGATTTTACGGTCGATACTCATCCGGACGAAGGTTTTGCCACGCTAAAATACGGCGACAAGATGACACGCACAATTCGTGGTAAAGGCAATCAATTGCGGTTTGGCAACACTGTCAAAATACCACCCGATATGATCCCTGAAGGTTATAGCAAGAAAGATCGGCGATTGTCGATTAGATTGGACTATGATGAGTTTGGGCTGTCACTAGATATTGGCACATTTAAAGACGGAGCGGACAAAGCTCGAGGCGTCGGCGCGTTTGTGGCGGAGCAACTAGCCAAAGGTGAAGCTTTGTTGATGGGTGAACGGTTGCGAGTGGGCATCTTGAACGGTTATCATGTTCGGGAAGTGTTTGCGTCGCTCAAGATGACGAGGTCGCAATTTATTGAAACAATTAGCCATGCGCTGGGTGTTGAAAACTATTTGTCACCACAGCAGTCCCAAATTGCGAAAAATGCGCTACGTAAAGTAGTTGCTGCTTGAGGGCTGGTTAAAATCGTGCTAACTAGACCCGTATTGTACACCGTGAAGACGATATTATTACCAAAAACCATGATTTGGGCGTCGAATTGGACGCTGTTAGGTATCTGGCGAATTTCGAGCAGTTCGTTCGCGTAGGTGCTAATATGTTTGAACTCGCGCTCGTGAATTAGCGATTTCACTCTAATCCCGGCTCGGTTTTGACGCTCAATTTGCTTATCTATCATTTTTGACATCTCGGCGTCTTCGCGGTCGTATGGTGTAGGGAAAATGAGCACTTCTTCGCCGGTTTTGATAATGGCATCATAAACAATGCGAAGAGCTTCGGCGCCCTCGGCTGTGATAACGCCAGGTTGATCACTAAGTAAGTGGTATTTGGAAGTTAGCTGCGGCAGAATTCCGTCTAGCGCATTATTGCTATCACGAATTTGGCGTTGACGGCGCAAGAGGTAGGATTTCAGTTTAATTGGATTTTCTGCCTGGAGAGTGTTTTTGCCAGCTTGGTTTATCTTAATCAGCCCCATTCTCTCAAGCTTTTCGGCAATCATATAACCATTGGTGCGACTTTCGTCGATGCCTTTAGCCATGTCGGTCGGTGTGGATACTCCGTTTTCGACAAGATAGAAGTAGGCTTTAGCCTGACTGTCAGTTAAACCAGCCTTTTTCAAGGTGGAGATGATATCTAGAATTGAGGTTTTATCGTCCATGGTGGTTCCATTGTAGCAAACTTTTAGCCGTTTGTCAATATCATTTTGACACTTTTATGGAGGATTTTACTCTGTTAAGCTGGATAATAGTTTATAGTATATTGACATCCTCCACAAAATTTGCTATAATGTTGGCATCAAATCAAATTATGGTTTGATGAGACTTAACGTGACAATCTCCCAGGTGGAAAAATTAGATTGAGTGCTCCAAAAAAGCAGCTCTATGGTGGATCTGGTTGAGATGTCAAGTACATTAAATGTTTAATCGTTCTATGTCAGTAGATTCTATTTTCTCTGACTCAAGCTACTATCTTGCTGATCAAATTGATCGGTAAGCAGTGGTTTGAGGTCTATTTTCTAGTATTGCCCTCAGCTTGGGCAGAAGGAGAAAGAAATGAACATAATGATAGCCATTGCGCTCACGATAGTCGTTTGCGTAGCAGCAGTAGTGCTCGTCGAAATTTTGCGTAAGAAGATAGGGGGACTTGGGATAGCGTGGATTCCTATCATATCTACCTATATGATAGCGACTTACTGCGTCGCCTTCCGTCTGCAATATGACGGGATAGCGCCTTTTTGGGTAATAGTGATGGCGTCAGCGATGATACTCGGCCTGTACCGGTACTTCTGCATAAGCAGGTATAGGAGAGAGACGAAGGAAGAAGCTGAAAGGAAAAGGTACGAAGTCGAGGTGGCTCGCTTCGGTACCTACGGCGACTTTGCTCGCCAAAAAGAGAAGAATGATAAAGGAGCTAGCAAGGACTCCTGATAAAACCCTTGTGTACAAGGGTAGGGACTATAGTCCCTACCCACAGCCATGTTTTATGGCCCAAAGTTTTTCGCAAGGCGAACTATAAATGGGCTATCAAGCCTAAGCACATATGACGTAATTGTCAGTATGTTAGTACATTAAGAAATTATTTATAACTCGCGATTAGACTGGATTGCCGGTGATTCTAGAAACCGGCAATCTGGTCTAATCCGAGATCAGAAGTCATTCCGGATGGCGGAACTGCTACGCAAGTCTAAGAAAGTAGGAACTGTCGTGAGATAGGGCCGAAATCAAGCATAGAGTGAAACTATCCTTGCCGGAAGGAGGTGAAAAAGAATGACGAAGAGAAGAGCATTGTCTCTCGATGCTGAGACGAATGGTCTTTATGGCCAGGCGTTCAGTATCGCGGCGATTGTCCGTGAACAGAGTGGCCGCAAGGTCGCCGAGTTTATCGGGCGTTGCCCCATCGAAGAGGACGTTGACGGCTGGGTAGCCGAAAACGTTCTTCCGCAGATGGAAGGGATAACGGAGACTCACGAGTCCTACGAGGCTCTCCTTGGCGCGTTTATCGCGTTTTACAAGGAGCAGGTTCTCGCCCAGGGCGAGTGGGGGCTGACGCCGAGTACCGACGTGGACGTAATTGTTCACTGCGGAGTTCCTGTTGAGGCGCGTCTATTTATAGACGCTGTTGAGATGGGGATGCTCGGGCCTTTTGAGGGGCCGTTGCCTCTCAAGGACGTTGGCACTCTCCCGGAGATTGGTTCGTCCGTGGACATTTATTTGCGTGAAAACGGTATCGAACTTGATCCGGCCGAGTTTAACGGTGGGACTCATAACCCATTGTACGACTCGGAGGCGGCTTTCGCTGCTTATGCTCATTGGATGAAAGTCCATGGGTATTGGGTAGCGGAGTAACCTGGAAGAAGTCTCTGAATGACCGAACCGGCGAGACAACCGGGACAGGGGATTTATGACCCTTGCCGTTGACGCGGCTGAAGATAAACGGGTTTGAGGAAGTGGTTGACACCTATAAATCAAGCTACGAATCACGTCTGGCGGCGGCCATAAAACGCACCAAATCTGGGCGCGCATAAGCGTGCTCGAGTCTGTCGTTTCCTAAAGGAGGTGATAACATGACAGACAACAAAGAAAAGATCGCCGCCATGGAAGCGGCGGCAACCCAGGCGGTTCTCGACCAGGCCGCCGACCAAGCCAAAGCCATCATGGCTGAAGCTGTGGGAAGGGCCAACGCCATATTGGTGGCGGCCGAACGCGAGGCGACGGAAGTTGAACGCCTCGCAGCTATCAGGGCGGCCGAAATGGCCTTGATAGCAAATCCGCCTCGGCGGATTACCGTCCCAGTAGCCTGGGAGGAATTCTGTGGCTACGGTTACGGTAATTTCAATCGTGACGTCTGTCAGGATGTCACGATTGAAATGGCCACTCGGGAGGTCGTTGATGCGACCGTCCCCAAGTGGTCGAGCAGCGCGTTGTCGAAACATAAGCTTCGCGACGTGCTGAAGGTCGGCGACGTGCTGCCGGCCGACTCACGAGAGTGGGGACGGGCCTTAGGCCTGTAAGCACGGGCAGTTTGAAACCTGCCACACCAAAATTCAAGCTCAACGGAGCGAGATGCAAATCTCGCTCCACAACCAAGAATTTTACGCTCCACATGAACGGCAAGGCCAACTCGCTATTCATGTGGGCCGTAAAGCCCATAAGCACGAAGTATTATTGCTGGCGTGTTAGTACATTAAAATGTTAGTTAGATAAGGTAAACGAATGTTCCTTTCTATACACTGTGGTTCGTTGGGGTAATTCTAGAAGCCCCTACGAACCACAGGGACGCCTGTTGATTCAAAATGTTTTTTGAGCCGACGGGCAAAAAGAAAGGAGGCCAATCATGGCCAAATATACGTTTTTTCAGTTTGATCCTCGTCCGGCTGGCGAGGCTACTAACGTTGCTGCCGTCGAGATGGCAAAGGGTGGCGTGCTCGGCATTGAGGTTACCGTTCCGGCGCTTACCGAACTTTGCACGCTCGGTAACCTTGATCATCATGGCGTGAATGCTGGAAAGCCAGCGGCCATCGAGCAGGCGCTGACCTATCCGCTTCCACCGGTTAAGATTGAAAACGCGTCGGTGCTAATGGTGACATTGGCGACTGTCCGAGCAGACCTCGACAGTGTTGGCGCGATGGCCATCATGTCACTCAGAAATGAGTGGTCATACAAAGATTCCTATGACAGGAATCGCATTTGGGCAAGCATAGAAAATCCGTTCGTGCTTCTCGAATTGTACGATCGAGTAAAAAAAGTTGCCGCAGCTGATACGGCGGCCTTGGCCGCTGCCAGCGAATGGCGACCCGGGGAACTTCCCACACGGGAGAACCCATGGCCGACGGCCATGGCCATTGACGGTCGTCAGGATCTCGCCGCCATCGCCTCCGCGGTCGCGGATTTCCGCGTTCCGCTGGAGGAGAGGGTAGAAGCCATGAAGACATGGCTTCTGACCGGTGAAGAACCGGCCGGCTATCGCGAAAAAGTTGAGGCCGAGCGCCTTGACATGATCGCGGCACTCGAGGACGGTAGCATCGACTACGCCGAAGCGAGCGGAGTGGCACGAGTAGTGTCAACTCACCGCGCGGCCACTACCGTGGGCTACAGTTTAGCCCCTGTGGTCGTTGCCCTCAATCCGGAGTTCCGGGTTGGCGGCGGCGAGCCGCACGCCAAATTCACTGTGTGCCAGTTTAAACCTGGCTACATTGATTTGGCAGCTGTCTTCGCCGAGCTCTCTAAAAAGGAGCCTGGCTGGGGCGGCACGGCCACCATCGGCGGCTCGCCGCAAGGCGTTTCGTCTGAGTTGACCATCTATCAGGTGGTCGAGGTGGTGCGCCGCCACCTCATCTAACTAACAAAATAGCTCAAGGGGGCGGCCTTTATGACCGCCCCCTAACCCAAGTTTTACGCTCCATACGAGCGGCAATGTTTATACTGCCGTTCATATGGGCTGTGAAGCCCGCATGATTATTTAAAAAAAGTGGAAACATGAATAAGGAAACATTTATTAATTTATTTAAAGACGAGATTAATGACTATATTGTTAATGGAAAACGGTATGTCAATTTGGACAGTGCGGCGACTACGCCGCCATTAAAGGCTGTTCAAGACGGCGTCGACGACTATTTAGTGTCATATGGTTCCGTTCATCGTGGTGCGGGTGAGAAGTCAAAAGTTTCTACGGATATTTATGAAAAATCGCGCCAGGTTATTAAAGATTTTGTCGGTGCGCCAACGGGTTCGTACGTGATTTTTTCCGGCAATACGACCGGTGGTATGAACATTTTGGCGCATTTTTTCAGCCATCTCGACGGTAAGGTGGCGGTTAGTAGCATAGAGCATAGCAGCTCGTGGTTGCCGTGGATCAAAGCAGAGGGTGAACGGTCACTGAACAGCAGAATGGTAACTTCGCTGAACGATATGGGATTTGTGAATGATTTGATCCAGAAAAATGGCAATAGCCAAGTGTTGCGCTATTGCCTAAATGGTAAAGGTGAATTTGATTTAAAACAAATAGAAAAGTTATTGCGGGAGAATAAAATCAAGGTATTTGTGCTGACGGCATCGTCTAATTTGACTGGCTATTGTCCAGATATTCAGAAGATTGGCAAGCTCGTGCATAAATACGAAGCTTATTATGTGGTTGACGGCTGTCAATATATTCAGCACCACTCGATAAATATGTCGGAAATGGGCATAGATTTTCTAGTGGCTTCGGGACATAAATTCTATGCGCCGTATGGTGGTGGGTTTGTGGTTGGGCCCAAGATTTTTTTGGACCAGTTTTTGCCATATCAAATTGGTGGCGGCAATTTGCCATACATTACCTCTGACGGAGAGTTTTTGCGTTATGAAAATAACCTGGCCCATGATCCTGGCACGCCAAATGCGGTTGGCGCTGTTAGCATGGCGGCGGCGTTGAGCGAGCTGAAACGTATTGGAATTAACAACATAGAAAAATACGAAACAGGATTAACGCGACAGGCTTATGATGGTCTGGCTAAGATTAAAAATGTCAAATTACTAGTTAATGGAAAACAATTGACGACGGTTATCCCATTTATTATTGATGGTATCGACTCGGAAGCGGTAGCCGAAAAATTGAACAACGATTTTGGTATTGGCGTTCGAGCAGGTAACTTTTGTGTTTATCATGTGGTGCGTGATTTGTTGAAAATCACTCCTGAGCAAGAAAAAGCGATAATTAGAGACGTCAAACGTGGTGAAACTGGTAACATGCCAGGTGTTGTGCGTGCGTCGTTTTCAATCTGTAATGACAGCGAAGATGTGACGCGATTTATTGGTGCTGTTGAAGAAATAGCACAGAGAAAGAATAAAAAATGAAAGAGCAATGGAAAGATATAATGCGCGAAGTGCCGGTAGCTGTTAATAATTTTTATGGCGACCCGGTGGTGCAATGGGCTGACACGGTTAGCACCCTAAACGATTTAGCGAAAACCGAACATCGTGGTCCGGTAGGGATTATCACTAAGGGAAAGATGTGCGACCGTCATATCAAGGACTTAAGCGACGCGGCCGGAAAAGGCTCAAATATCGTTCCGCTAATATCCATTTCAGAATTATCGGACCTAGAAGGCACGCCTGGCGAGCATAGATATGAAAATATCCGCAAACTTGGCGAAATCGGTTTAAGCCCGATAGCTTATGTACGACCATTAATGCCGCCATATAACACCTCTGAAGCAAAACTAGAAAAGATATTTTCTTCGGTGGCCGAAGCTGGCGGTAAAAGCGCGGTCATCAGTGGTTTTCGTGGCGACGAGGCGTTAATTGAAAAAATGTCACCCGATGAACGTACCGAGTGGGCTCTGAGGGTCAAGATTATCCCCAACGAAATTTATGAACGAATTAAGCATCTGAGCGAGAAGTACGGTGTGCAACTGTTTACACGCACAGCTTGTGCTGTGGCACATGCAGTTGGTGGCGAACGAACTTATAATCCATATTATAATTCGCCGAATCTAGTTAAATGCGATGAATTGGATTGTCCGCTTAGAGAAAGCTGTGGCCCGCTATTAAAGCCGCGCGAAGGGTCGATGGAGCTGTTAAGACATCTTGGCTATGATGTCGAGTTTGTGCCAGCCACTAGCGACGGTTTGTGCCAAGTCAGTGGCGCCGAGCGTCTGAAATGTCCATCATGTTGCACGACATGTTATCGTGTGCCGGAAACAGCACATATCAAAGTGAACAACGACGTTAAGCTGGGCGACCTAGCCTTTATCCGTTTCGTGACCGGTATTATGTCTATGCAGCCTGGCAAAAACGACGGTGGCGACAAAGACGTGGCGAAAATTACTCTGCCGAACTATCCGGAAATTGATAATATCCAAGGTCTGAATTCGTGGTGGCCGATTTCGCGCAATACCGACAAATGTTATGGCTGCAAGTATTGTATTGTTAACGAATACTATAACGAAAATGAAATTGGCAAGAAAATTGGTTTTCCGCCGGCGGAGTTAATCGATAAAATAGGTGGTCAAAATGGCTAAAAATTATGAAGCAGGGCAATATGGCTGTCCTGTCGGCTGTAAATACTGTGTGGTCACCGAGGTTGATAAGCGGCGCGAACAGTGGAATGAGAGTACAGTGTTGGGAATTAACAAGGCTGTCACAATTCTAAACCCGCCGCCTGATCTTGATGATAAGCGGGCGATTGACGAATTCTATAATTTTCCGGTTGAATTGTTGCGTGGCGACATAGTTGGTTTCAACGGCATATCTGATCCTTTTTGGCCGAAATATCGGAACGAGCTAGATTGGTTTCTTAAAAACGTTCCAAACGAGGCAAAATTGGTTACTTGTGTGACGAAATGGAATATATCGGATGAGACGATGGACAAATTGGCAGCGGTTCCAAACTTTCGCCTAGTTGTGTCAATGACCGGTCTAGACCAGATTGAAAAGACGTCAACTGACCAACGACTCGACGTTCTATGGCGAGCCAAAGAAAAGGGAATCAAGGCGTTCCCTATCATACACCCCTATATACCAGACATGTCAGATTTATCTTTTTTGCCGAAATTAAAAGAAATGGGCTATGACGAGATTGATATTAAGGGCTTGCGCTATAATCCCGACACTATGGATGCATGGATGCCGAAAGACGTTCAAGGGCATTTTGCGCGCAGTCGGGAGAATGAAGTTTTAGTTGATGACGGCTGGAGTGAGTTAATTGCACTATCTGGGCTACAGCAGATAAGCTTAAAACACTGGTATCGTCAAGATTTTGGAGAATTAACGCCACATCTATCACGCGATACGGCGATTGAATTAGTAGGAAAAATTATTGCGCGTGCTAACATCACGTCGTCTGATACTGATAAAGCGGTTATTGAGGCGGCCATTGAGAGGAGGCTATGATGTTTTCAACGAGGTTTTTAAGCGTATGTCAATTTCAAATTGACATTTTTTATAAAAACCACACTCTATTAAATTGAATATTAGTTTATGATATATTGACATTTCGCACAAAGTTTGCTATAATGGTGACATCAAATCAAATTATGGTTTGATGAGACTTAACGTGACAATCTCCCAGGTGGAAAAATTAGATTGAGTGCTTCAAAAAAGCAGCTCTCTGGTGGGTCTGGTTGATATATCAAGTACCTTAAAAGTAAGTAATAAGAGATTAGATTCATTTATTTCCCCGAAATCCCCAGTGGGTAGCGTCGAAAGTAGCATTTTTCTGCCATTTTCGCCGCTACTCATAGGGGGCTAGCATATTTATACCTTGAAAGGAGAAACAAAAAAATGGATAAATTCGTAGTAAAATTCGCAAACAGCGAAAAAAAGTTTGGGTTTACCACGAATGGAGTTCACTTCTTCATTTATGGTGCTAGCCCAAAAGCCGGAGATGTAATTTTCGGCGACGCTGAAGACGGTAAGAAGGGCAAAACCCTTGGCCGGCGTTGGTGGACGTCCGAACAGTCAGCCAAACTCGAGGCCCAAAGAAAAGAGCTGGAAGATCATTGGGCGCGAGTCGAAGAAGCTAAAGTGGCCGAAGCTAAGGCGCTGGCTGAAGCAAAGCCGATTATCGAGTTTATGAAAGAGTTCAATCATAAGCTTGAAAAGTCTGCTATTGGCCAGCCGCTGAACTGGTATTACTACAAGCCAGCGAGCTTCCGGCTCGAGTTCTCTATAACTGGGGAAGTCGGTGTGGCTGCTGGCTCCAGTGAGCCTTTGGGGCGCATGAAACAGCACGCTAAGGTTCTGGCCGGTGATAAGACGACACGGTCCTACGGCTGGAAGCGGCCGTTTAGGGATGAGGTCTTTTCGTTTTTGGACGGAATGCCGGACCTCGATACGGAACTGGCGGAAGTCAGTAGGGCAATCGATATGCTCAAGTTTGAAGATGCAGCTGAAAAGTATGCCAATGAAACTTATCATTTCGACATGGCCGACTGCCCGGTCAAGTGCTCCTTGAAAAGGGGCAGAAGCCTGTTGGCAGTTTCTTGTCGCTGTATGAGGGCTGGCAAAGAGCAGCGGAAGGGGCATCTGGTTTACGAATGTGATACAGAAGGCCTCTACCGTGAAGTTGCCCTTACCGACGGCTGGAAAGACGATCTAGCCAAGGCCGTCCAAGAGCTTGGTCAGCGTACCCCTGTGCGTTTCGTCAGAAGCGAAAATGGCGGGGAGTATGAGTCTAACGACGGAATGCGCACGGAGAGACATACATACGATTTGTATGACATCGTTCCCACGATGGGGGAATTCCTGGCCAAACAGGCAGGGCTAAAAGCCAAAGCCGAGGCTAAAGCGAAAGCTAAAGTCGAGGCTGAAGTTGAAGCCAAGGCACAGCACGAGAAGGCTGTCGCTGAAGCGGAAGTTAATGGCTTGCCGCCCGTGGATCCTGTGCGGATCTGGCATCGTTCTGGTGCGACCGACGCCGGCAAGGGTTGGGTGATTGGACCGGACGGCGTGGACCGTGAGTGCGACCGAGTCGACACAATGGTCTGCAACTCGAATTCCAAAAAGTTTCGCCAGAATTACGAAGGCGATCACGTTTGGGATCAGATCCTGCCGGGCGAGGTTGTCCTGCGCTGGGCGCACGCCTACACGGCGGCCGAGCACGAGTTCGAGGTGATTTATCGTCCTGAAACTCTGACTCCGGCGCAGGAGGAGCGCATCGCCGAAATCGAGCGGGGGATCGAAGACCAGTTCTTCGGTAAGTCCGGCTTGACCGGAGCGAGTTCTTGCCCGTCAATCGGCGACGGTTGGGGCCTAGTCGAGCGGCATGCGCCTGACCAAGGCGAAACCGCCATGGCGGCGGCCCTAAAAAAGGCCGGCCTCGCCTAATCTCTACAGCTTGCAAAGCCCTCAACCTCTACACATCCAGTGCGGGCAAGGTCGGGGGCTTTTGTCAATATTAGATTGACACTTTTTCAAATAAACCCGCTCTGTTAAGTTAGATAATAGTTTATTATATATTGACATTCTTTACGGTAACTGCCATACTGTTTGTGAGGTTGAAAGACTTGGATTGAAGTGACGGAGCTTCAGAAAAGCCGTTTCGATCGTACATCAAAGGTTTGCTAGATATAATCCGTTACTGTAGTTGTTGGAGGTAGAACCATGAAGTTGAGAATCATAGGAGTCCTTTTTCTAGCCCTGTCGGCTCTGTTGTGGTACGAGTTGTTCCACACAGAGAGGGAGGTGTTTGTTAGCCTCCTTGGGCCGGCCGGGCCTGTCCTGTTGTTGATAATAGCAATAGGCTTGCCAATATCGGGCGTTCTTTTGGCGTTTGGCAACAATAATTGGGTCGAACGCCGTCGCCGAAGGTAAAACAGAACAGAAAGTTTAGCAAATCGCGTCCAGCGACAATCTGCTTTAACCAGTATTTTGTCGCTGGGCTTTCAAAGACAACTATGAATATGTTAAATAAACTATTGAGTTATTGCTCCAAATCGAACGGTCGAAGGAAGGTTTTGCTGAGCAGAACAGGATGCTTTTATTTTTTTAAAGCGCTCTTGATAAAAGTTGATTTTTTGGTACAATAACTACGTGGTATAATAACCATGTAATTATCAATAACTAATAAAATGAACAAGGAGTCGATAAAATGAACGAATATGAAATGAGCACCGGTCAAACAGCTGAACGTGTTGGACTTAGGCTCGACCCTAAACAAGAAGAAAACCTAGAGGAATTAGAACAAGTTTTTGGCGACAGTGGCCGTCGCATTGAATATTCTACTAAGATACCAACCGATCAAGAGCTGCTGGATGGTGGTGCGACCTACATCGATCCTTGGGCTAGCGAAATACTTGATAAAGCGAGACAAGCCCAGTCAGGTCAGCCGGATCAAACTGTCGTCAATGTTGCCTTCTTAAAAATTGCATCTACTGGGACTAATGGAGATGTGATGACGAGGGAATACCTCGAGAAATCTCTGGATTGGAAAGATTTTGTTGACCTTAAAACAGGTGGCGGTCGTAAAATATTAAGTTGCCTTGGCTTCGAGGGCGTTCGGGCGTTGATAGGCGATTGGAAAGACAAAACAGTAGAAGAACGCAAAGAATTTATCAAAGCTGCTGCTTACAACCATGCAGATGACATGATAAGCTATATCGGTTACTACGGCGGTAACCTTCACGAAGATGTCCCACCTAACGAAGTAACTCATAGTAAAGATATAATGTCCATCCAACTTCAGTGCGAAGTAGATAGCCGTCTTTATAACGGAGGTAATTTTGGGTCAGAGGCTCCCAAATTGCATTTTTACCTATTTGATAACGGCGCTATGGAAGTGCGTGGGGGTGGCGCCATGGACGGACGTGGTGGCGAATTATTCTCAGGTCCAGGTGAAGTCGTGAACAACGAATAAATTTGCCGTGAAAACAGTAAACTATAAACCAAAAATCGTAGTAGACATCGACGACGTGTTGGCGGATATGGTGCCAGCGTTGATAGAGCGCATTAATGACTTGATGGGCAGTAATTTGGGCGTGGAAGATTATACCGAAAACATGGGCGACGTTTTGGGGCTTGAGCTTGAAGAGGTCAGCAGATTGTTTGATGAATTTTTTGCGAATAGCAATCCGTTTTATTCATCATTGAAGCCGATTGAACAGGCCCGTGAAGCATTGCAGCGGTTGTCGCACGATTACGACATAGTTGCGCTGACGTCGCGGCGCCAGTCGACAGAGAGCGTGACGAAGAAGTGGTTGGAGCAAAATCTCGGCGGGTTGGTCGGGGAAGTTCATTTTTCCGGCGCGTTCGAGACGATTACGGCCGATTCTCATAAGCGTAATAAAAATGAGCAATTATTGATGTTGGATGCCGATTGGTTGATTGACGATCAGCCGAAGCATGTCAATTCGGCAGCAGAGTTGGGGATTAAGGCGATATTGTTTGGCGATTATCCTTGGAGTGACAGGCAGGATATCCATCCCGATGTGCTACGGGCGCGGGATTGGGTGGGGGTTTTGAGGATTATTGAGGGCGCTACACGAGAAAAATGAAGTTCAATCTCGATGATTTAAACCGGATCGGCGGTTTGTTGAAAAAGACTAGTGAATTGTGATATAATTCTGCATAAGGCATTTGAGCGGCTATCAACCGCGAGCTGATGGAAGAAAAGTGTTGTAATTTTTACAACATGGAGTAGAACTGTCCGTGAATCTGCGTTAATGATGAAATTAAGTGTTGGCCAGTGGTCAAAAGTTGGATGGTAACGCCCGCCCGGGTTCCAACGTCAGGGCGGGTTTTTGTTATAAAAAGAAAGGAGATGAAATGACGACGCCAGCAGTAGTTCTTGTCAGCACTTTAGTCGAAAAAGATGGCAAGTTTTTGATGGTCCAAGAAGGCAAAGACAGCCACGATGCACGCGGTAAATGGAATTTTCCGGCAGGGCGAGTGGAATTTGGCGAAAGTTTACCAGAGGCTGCCATCCGAGAGACTAAAGAAGAGACTGGTTATGATATTAAGGTTGACAATGTTTTATCGATTTTAAAGACAGATTTTGATGGTAAATTGGCAGTAGTCTTCTTTTTCAAAGGAAGCATTTTAAATGAAGAGCCCGATGAACGCGAAAAGAACATCATTGATGTTCGGTTCGTGTCTCATGACGAGATTAACGGATTAGACTTGCGATTTAGCGATATTGTAGACATAGCTAGAATTGCAAGAAGCGGAACAGCTTATCCGTTGGATATTATAAAGGGGGAGAAAAATGAGCTATAAGGAACAAACCTATTTCACCAAAATGCTTGAAAATGCGAGAAAAAAAGTCGTCGTTGGCGGGCGGTACATTCACAGCAAGAGCGGCGGAGAATATATACTCACTGATTTAGTAATTATCGAAGACGTTGAGGCGGTCGGCGTGGTGTATCAAGCTGTGTATGGCGAGCGGTTGAAGTGGTTGCGCCCGATTGATAATTTTACTGGTATGGTGGAAATTGACGGGGTTCGGCGAGCGCGGTTTGAGTTAGTTGAAAAGGGAGCGAAATGAACTATTATCTGGAATTTGCTAAAAAACTGGCTTACGACGCTGGCGATATAATGTTGAAATATTTTGGTCAGACGAACATTAGCCACTACAAAGGCGACGACACGATTGTGACAAAGGCCGACACCGAAATTAATCAGATGGTGATTGACCGCGTGCGGGCGGCTTATCCCAATCACGGCGTTTATGGCGAGGAAGATTCTTTTGAGCGCGACAAAAATGAGCTTTGGGTGTGCGATCCAGTTGACGGCACGGCGATGTTTGCGCGTGGTGTGCCTACGGCGGTGTTCTCGCTGGCCTTCGTGGTTGACGGCGCGCCACAGGTCGGTGTGGTTTATGACCCGTTTACTGATCGACTGTACACGGCAATCAAAGGCAAAGGGGCTTTTTGTAATGATGAACCGATGTGTGTTAATGACATTCAATTAGCGGACAAAGCGGCCGTTTCCAACGTCGACATTTGGCCTGAAGCCGAGATATTTGTCGAAATGTCGCACTTGATCGACGAACTTAACAAAAAAACTTATATAGTTGGCATCGGCAGTTGTATAAATGCTTGTATGCAAGTCGCGCGCGGTTCGTTTGTGGTGCAGGCGTTTGCTGGCACAAAGGGCAAAAACGTCGACATTGCGGCTGCGAAAGTTATTGTCGAGGAAGCTGGCGGTCGGGTGACTAATATTTATGGCGAAGAGCAACGTTACGACTATGATATAAAGGGTGCGATTGTTAGTAATGGCGTTGTTCATGACGAGATTATCAGTATTATTAAGGGGGTGAAATGAACGAACATAAAAAAATCGGCGTTGGCTTTGGCGTGATGATAAAGGACGGTAGTAAAGTATTGCTAGGGTTGAGAAGCGGCGATCCGACCAAAACGGCATTTCGAGAGGATAGCACATGGACTTTTCCGGGTGGAAAAATGCATTTCGGCGAAAGTTTTCAGCAAGGCGCTAAACGCGAAGTTTTAGAGGAAACTAGTATAGAAATCGAGGATATGGAAGTGGTTGGTTTGCAAAATAACGTAAATGAACATGCGCACTTTGTAACACTATGTTTTTTGGCTAATGAGTGGCGCGGCGAACCAAAAATCATGGAGCCGGACGAAATAGTCGAGTGGAAATGGTTTGATTTAGATAAATTGCCGGATAATTTATACACACCGACTAGGAAATTTATCAGTCAGTACAAGGCGGGTGTGTTTTGTGAGGAAGAAAAATGAACGTAGAACGCGAAATCCAACAAATCAAAGTCCGCAATCAACGCGTAGAATTAGACAAACGCTGGGAAACTAGTTGGACACGGCGAATTGCGATTTTGTTGCTGACTTTTGTCGTGGTGCTGATTTTTAATTTTCTGGTGTCGCAACAAGTTAATATTGTGCTTAGTTCGCTAGTGCCAGTCATCGGGTTTTCCCTGTCGACTTTGTCGCTGGGTTTGGTTAGGAAAGTTTGGGAGAATAAAAGTGGGCGAAAGGACGAAAATGTTGGTTAAAAAAGCAGTGGAAAAAGTTGACGCGAGCGATTTTGTTTGCTATAATGGCGACACAGCCCTTCGCTTTGAACTTTCGAGACATCGCGAAGGTTTTTTGTTGGGAGAGACAAAATGAAAAATAGAGGAGGCAAATAAATGAGGTTTAAACACGGCACAAGACGCAAGGCGGCGGAATATGAGAAGGCTATTGCGGCGGAATGGAAGAAAAATAAAACTTTTGAGAAGTCGGTTGAGAAAAATTCGGCGGATAACGCGTATATTTTTTACGACGGCCCACCATTCATTACTGGCTCGCCACATCATGGCACATTATTAAGTTCAATCATCAAAGACGTCATACCACGTTATCAAACCATGAAAGGCAAGCGTGTCGAACGTGTCTGGGGCTGGGATTGTCATGGCTTGCCGGCAGAGAATTTTACTGAACAACATTTAAATGGTACAGTTTCTCGCAAGGCAGGCGGAAAACCTGATGACCTTATTTTTAAAAGTGGCAGCGAAACCAAAAACATCAGTCTAGAAGAATATAACACCACAGCGCGCGATTTAATGGTCGCCAACAGTGCTCTATGGGAAAGCTATATTGACCGTGTTGGCCGTTGGGTCGATTTCCGTGGAGCGTATCGCACAATGGATAAAAATTTTATGGAAAGTGTCTGGTGGGCCTTCAAGGAGCTCTATGACAAAGGCAAAATTTACGAAGGTGAAAAAGTCATCATGTACGATACTAAATTCGCCACACCGGTGAGCAAGGCCGAGGTTACTATGGACGATAACGCTTATCAGACGGTTACGGATCCGAGTGTTTTTGTGAAGTTTAGGGTTAAGAATGACAGTGAATCAAGCGTTAGGCTAAATAAAAACTCGAAAGTTTTATTTGTTTGTTATTCAAATATTGGTCGTTCTCAAATGGCTAAAGCAATTTATAATAAACTTTCAAAAAGCCACAATGCTGAAAGTGCTGGAGTCGGTGTTTATAAAGAACAGCCAATGGGAACAACGATTGGTGAGCGTAATAAGATTGTTGGTCGTGAGTTGGGGATTAAAAACTACACATCGACCGCGCAGGAAGTTTTGTTAGAAAAACATGATATTGACATAACTGACGCTTCGCGGACACAGTTAGAACCAGAAATGCTAGCGAAGTATGATTTGGTGGTGAATATTGCAGAGAAAAAACAAACACCTGACTGGTTACGTGGAGAAAATGTAATTTGGTGGGGCATCAAAGATCCAGGTTTAGTCGAGGAACGAAAAGATAAAAAGACGGCTTCGGGCAATGCCTTGATTGAAATTGAACGCCGTATCAGGCAGTTGATTGCTGGTAAAATAATTGATGATGATATTATTGACGGTGCATATCTCCTCGCTTGGACGACTACGCCTTGGACTTTGCCGGCGAATATGGCTCTCGCGGTTAATCCTAAGATGAAATATGTGGAGGTTGAGATTGATGGCGAGCATTTGATTTTGGCGAAAGATTTGGCGGAAAAAGTTTTAGTGGACGAAAAACACCAGCCTTTGCCGTATGAAATTGTGCGAGAGATGAGTGGGAAAGAGTTGGTCGGGCTTCAGTATGTTCCAATTTTGCCAGAGATGGATAGTTCAGTGTGTTCCGAAATAAGTTTCAAGCAAAACTTTGAAGATGCCATTCGGGTTATTCACGAAGTTGCGAGATGGAGAGAGAAACAGGGTTTTCCGGCCGGTAGGACTTGGTCATTAGAAAACACCACGTCGGACAACTTGCTGAAAGAATATGGAAATAAAAAAAGTTTTTATGCGATTTATAACGAAAGCACGTTGATTGGGGCATTTATTTTAACAAGTGCTAGAGATATTGAGATGTGGACTTCCCAGCCGGAGAAAAAATCCTGTTACATCGACAAATTCGCATTATTGCCAGAATATCAAAGGTGTGGTTATGCTGATGAGGTTTTGGAATTGTTGAAGAATAAAATTCACGAAGAAAGTTTTGATAGTTTTCGTTTATCAACAGGCGAGCATCAGCCGGGACTAATCAGATTGTATGAGAGAAATGGATTTAAGAAAATAGGCAGTTGGAAGTCTGATACGACTGGATTGAATTGGTTTTTGTATGAGTGGGAGTGCGAGAATAAAACCGCCCACAAAGTCTATGCCGCAGACTTTGTGGAAGACGAAGGCGGAACTGGCATTGTCCATATTGCGTCAGCCTATGGAGTGGACGACTACGAGTTAGCGCAGGCTAACAACATTCCGACGCTCCACGCCATTGACGACAACGGCTACTACCTGCCTGAATTCGCGGCCAAACTTGAACAAATCGGTGTGCGGCCCACCGACGAAACTGGCATTGAAGTTTGGGCGGCCAACAAGCACATCGCCAAGTGCCTGGAAGGGCAGGGAATCGTCTGGAAAATCGACTACATTCGCCACGAATATCCGTTCAATCCGCGCAGCAATCAGCGCATCATGTATCGCGCGATTCCGTCGTGGTTCTTTGATATTCAGGGGCAAAAACCGCTGATGCTGGCCAAAAACGAGAATATAAATTGGTTTCCGCCGCATCTCAAACACGGTCGGTTTGCCAAAAATATCGACCAAGCGCCAGATTGGACTTTGAGCCGAAATCGCTTTTGGGCGACGGCGATGCCTGTGTGGAAAGGCGATAAAGGCACGGTCAAGGTGGTCGGCTCTTACGCCGAGTTGGCCGAACTTTCTGGGCAAAAGTTGGACGATTATCACAGGCCGTGGGTGGACAAGGTGGAGTTTGACAT
>JAISBI010000013.1 GCA_031266275.1 Candidatus Nomurabacteria bacterium
ATGCTATAATAGGAGCACAAAGGACTTCGGTCTGTCGAACCGCTCATTGCAAGATGGGCGGTTTGAACTTACAGCCCTAGCAACTCCCTGATTTGTCGTTTATATTTTGCATCTATCCAAAAAGACACGCTTGACTCAATTCAGTGTCTTGCGCATCTCTTATGATTACATGATATCACACTTTCTATAATAATTCTATTTGGCTTTTTCCAAAAAAGTGCTATACTAAACACATACATAATATGAATTTAGACGAAGAAAGGACGAAAATTATGAAAAAAAGCACTAAAAACTCCAAACCCAATAAAGTTTCAAATAGAGCCCAACGAGAGAGAGAGAGAGAGAGAGAGAGAGTAGGTCTTGCGTCTCTGTTCTATTTAGCTAAACGTATAGGTAAGGTATTTAATAGTAAACAACAAGTTGCTTGGATTATTATATCTACCGTACTTATTTGTCTTACTTTTGTGGTGGGTTTTAGTATTGGTGGTAGTGTTAATAGTGCTAGTCCTAGTGGGACTAGTATACCGGTGAAGAAAGGTGGCACTGGTGCTACTACACCAAGTGATGCTATACAAAATCTTTTGCCAGATTTTGCTAGTAATGCTGGCAAGGTGCTGGGTTCTACTGGTTCTGGGATTGGCTGGGTGGCGCAGACTGGCGGCGGTAATTCGGCTTATATGTTTCCTGATTATGCCAATCAAGAAACGGCTAATCGGAATGAGACAAATAATGTAGCGTGGACGGTTGAAAATGACGGTTATGTTTATTGTAGAATGATGATGACATCAGCAAATGCGAGTGCCAACGATGCGGCTATTTATATTAACGATAAAGCCGTTGCTAGAGGCAGTGCTAACGGGGCAAACCCTCAAAGAGTAAATCTGTTCGGCGTTTACCAAGTTAGTAGTGGCGATAGAGTTCGTTTATGGTATAACGTTGGTCTTACTCAAACAGAACAGATGGGTTGTTGGTTCATTCCGCCCAAATATTCCACCCCGCCCACGCCGATTGTGGTGGAGGGCGGCGATTATAAAACTGCGGAGCAGGCGGTTATGGTGAATGACGGTGGCAATTTGCGACAGAAATTGTGGGTGGACGGTAAGCCGATTTATCAAAAGACAATCAATTATACTGTCGGCAACCTTGCTTCTGGCGGTGGTGTAAAGATAGGCGACATTTCTTTATTGTCAAGCGATTTAGATAAAATGGTCAACGCCGAGTTTGTTAGTAATCAGTCGACTAATGTTGGCGTGGTAGGTTATTTTTCAATACATAATAATAACGGTGATTTGATGCTTTGGAATGGCTGGTTGGCTGCTTCGGTTGGTGTGCCTTTGACTATTACGGTTCAATATACAAAGACAACGGACACACCGCTATGATGAGAGATAAGTTGGAGAAGTTAAACGACACTGCGGCCAAAACACACCAAATATAGCGTATAGTTTTCCACAATATACGCTATATGTGGGTTTTTCAGAGATGAATGTTGTAAATTTTACAGGCAAAAAGTCTTGACAACACTATATGTAGGGGTGTATACTGTCTGTTAAGCACTAAATGTGGGACGACCACCACGCAAAACAAAAACCACAGTGCAAAAACAACAATTTTTAAGGGGACTGTTTGAAAAGCGCTTTTCTTCGCGCCCAAAAATCCAGCCTCAAAGGAGGGTCAAAACCATATGTATAAATTCATCAAAAAACGCGATGGCCGCAAAGCCAAATTCACGCCAGAAAAAATCGTCACCGCCATATCCAAAGCCGGCCAAGCCACCGGCGAATTCGACCAGCGAACCGCGCTGAAACTGGCCGACAGAGTGTTGGACAAAGCCGAAAAAGAACTCGGCAAAGCCGTGCCGACGGTCGAACAGGTCCAAGACATCGTCGAAGACGTGCTGATGAATTCCAAATTTCACGAAACCGCCAAAGCCTATATTTTGTACCGCAACGAACGCACGAGGGCGCGCGAGGGCAATTCCCGTCTCATCCAAACTTACCGCACCATCGCGCACGCGATGGCCGAAGACAATTCCGACGTCAAGCGCTCCAACGCCAACGTCGACTCCAATACGGCGATGGGCAAGATGTTACAATTCGGCGCTGAGGGGTCGAAAGAATTCGCCGCCAAATTTTTGCTCAATCCGAAATTCGCCGAAGCTCACTCGGGAGGCGACATCCACATCCACGACCTCGATTTTTGGGCCACCGGCACTTTGACTTGCTGCCAGACCGATCCGATTGAATTGTTCAAAGACGGCGGGTTCAACACCGGTCATGGATTTTTGCGCACGCCGAATTCGATTTCTTCGTATGCGGCGCTGGCTGCGATTATTCTGCAAGCTAATCAAAACGAACAGCACGGCGGCCAATCGATTCCGAATTTCGACTATGCGATGGCGGAGGGTGTCAATAAAACTTATCGCAAAGCCGTCAAGTCCAATTTCGAAAAATACGCCCGATTTGCCGGCAAAAAAACCGCCGCTTTGGACGAGCAGAAGTTGGCCAAATTAGAATACGACGAAAAAATGGGAGGCTTGCCGATAGAAATTTTCGAAGAAGCGAAAGTCGACGCCGATAAGCAAACCGCTCAAGCGATGGAGGGCTTCGTGCACAACCTCAACACCATGCATTCGCGCGCTGGCGCCCAAGTGCCGTTTACGTCGATTAATTTCGGCACCGACACGTCGCGGGCCGGCCATTTGGTATCCGACAAGCTCCTCGACGCCATCAACAGCGGTCTGGGGCACGGCGAAACGGCCATTTTCCCGATTGCCATTTTCAAAGTCAAAGAGGGCCTCAATTATAATCCCGAAGACCCGAATTATGACTTGTTCAAAAAGTCAATGGCGGTCAGCGCCAAGCGGCTGTTCCCGAATTTCGTGTTCCTCGACGCGCCGTTCAATCTGCAATATTACAAGTCGGGCGACTACCATTCCGAAGTCGCCACGATGGGCTGCCGCACTCGCGTCATGGCTAGCGTTTTCCCCGAGACTGACGGCCGCGCGACCGGTCGCGGCAACTGCTCGTTTACGACTATTAACTTACCCCGCATCGGCATCAAGCACGGCACGGTGCTGGGCAAACGCAAAGCGGCTGATTGGAAAGGCTTTTATAAAGAATTGGACGAAAAACTGGAGCTGGTCGCCGCGCAATTATTGGAACGCTACGAATTTCAGGCCAAAAAATATGTCCGCAATTTCCCGTTTTTGATGGGGCAGGGCGTTTGGGTGGACAGCGGCAAGCTCGGGCCCAACGACACATTGCGCGACGTCATTAAACACGGCACGCTGTCAATCGGCTTCATCGGACTGGCGGAATGTTTGAAAGCCATGTTGGGCGCGCATCACGGCGAGTCCGAAGAGGCGCAAGCGAGAGGCGTCGAAATTGTCAAATTCATGCGCGACAAATGCGATAAATTGGCCGAGGAATACAGTTTGAATTTCTCGCTGCTCGCCACGCCGGC
Organism: Candidatus Nomurabacteria bacterium; assembly: GCA_031266275.1. Classification (GTDB taxonomy): domain Bacteria; phylum Patescibacteriota; class Saccharimonadia; order Saccharimonadales; family Saccharimonadaceae; genus JAISBI01. Next base: position 3,466 of record JAISBI010000013.1, read on the forward strand.
AGAGGGATTGGCCGGTCGCTTCACTAAAATAGACCGCAAACAATTCGGCGAAATCGTCGGCGTGACCGACCGTGATTTTTATACTAATTCATATCACGTGCCGGTCTATCATCACATCGGCGCCTTTGACAAAATCGACCGCGAAGCGCCATATCACGCGCTGTGCAACGCTGGCCACATCACTTATATCGAACTGGACGGCGATCCGTCGCAAAACCTCGACGCGTTTGAAACGGTCATTCGCCATATGAAAGAAGCCGGCATCGGCTACGGTTCGATTAACCATCCAGTCGACCGAGACCCAGTCTGCAGTTTCAGCGGAATTATCGAGGGGGAATACTGTCCGTCTTGCGGACGCCATGAACATGATGGGGAATATGGCTTCGAACGCCTGCGCCGCATCACCGGCTATTTGGTCGGGTCGTTGGAACGCTGGAACGACGGCAAGCAAGCCGAAGAAGCCGCTCGCGTCAAACACAGCGTGGCCGGAGTCTATAATAAAGCCGAAAAATCCGCCCGCGAAGCCGCCAAACGCACCCAAACCAAAGCGCTGGGAAAGGCTTGATATGAAATCAAATGGGGCGAAGCAGCCGCGCTGGCCAGAACCAGACGGCACGCCTCTGAAATTAGCCGATGACGAAGTATTATTATCGGGACCGCTGCAAAGCGACAGTATCGTCGACGGCGAGGGCCTGCGCGCAGTACTATGGACGCAGGGCTGCCGGCGGCGCTGTCAGGGTTGTCATAATCCGGAAACTTGGGATGAGGCTGGTGGGTTTATTGTCAAAATCGACGACATTAAAGACCAATTGCGCGCCATGAAAGGCCAAACCGGCCTGACATTCAGCGGCGGCGAACCGATGCTGCAAGCCAAAAATTTGAAAAAAATCGCTGATTGGGCCCGCCGAGAGCTAGGCTGGAACATCTGGTCGTTCTCCGGCTACACCCACGAACAACTGCGAGAAGCCGGCGGCAACAAATGGGCCCTAGTAAAAAGCCTCGACGTCCTCATCGACGGCCCATTCATACTGCCAGAACGCGACCTGACCCTACGCTTTCGCGGCTCGCGCAATCAGCGATTATTGCGTTTGGAGGAGGGTGAGATAGTGAGTGTTGAGTGACACCATTAGATAATAAACGAAAGGAAGTAACGTAGTGAGTGTTGAAACAGAGTACAAATTTGCAGTGGAAAACATCAAAAAAGTTGAGAGGCTGTTATCTGGCATAGCAGAGCCGATTTTAGACCGTCAATACCAATCGAACGTCATGTTCGATAATAAAGAAAAATTAATGCAATACACTAATGGTCGAGTACGCGTGCGAGTATTAGGTGATACCGGCAACAAAGTCTTGACTTACAAAAAACCGCTCAGAAGTACGAACGGCGCGAAGAGAGAAACCGAATACGAAGTGACATTTTTTGATGCAAAAAACAATATCGAGAGTATTTTAAAAGCGCTGGAGTTTTCACCGACCACCAGTTACGAAAGATACCGCTCGGAATGGAAACTTGACGGCGCGACAATTACGCTAGACGAATATCCGTTTGCCAACTTTATTGAAATTGAGGGGAAACAACAGAATATTCAGAGAGTCGTCAAAAAATTGAACTTTCACGTCGCAGACGCCCTGACCGACCCAGCCGATACGCTTTTCCAAAAATGGCGCAAGGAGCATGGATTATCATTCAAGGCACATTTGAGGTTTGACGACTATGATAAATGACGAGGACAAAACCTCTCGACTTCGATTGGCCTTTGCGCACGGCCAGACATGGTCACTTGACAGTTTTTTTCCGTTTTTCTTCTTTTATTAAAAGCTTTAAAAGTCCTTCGAAATCTACCTTGTCATAATTTTCTTTAATTAATTGTTTGAGTTTCACGGTCGATGGTTTATTATCGGTCTCTGGAACTGGCGTCAAGTCCTTAAATTCTAGGTTCAAAAGCTCGACCAGCGCCTCTTTGATATTTTGAATTTGTTCCTCGTTTAGTCCGTTTTTTTCCAAGTATTCTCTAAAATGTTTGAGAAAAACAAGATGCATGGTTTCGTGCATAATTGTTTTGGTCTGGCTTGCCAATCCATTGTGAGCCGTCACGAAAAAATCATCTGTTCCGTGAGGATTAATGGTTATTGTTGTGAAATAGCAAGTCATAGGCTCCGCTATTACCACAGAAATCTTGAAATATTTTTTTAATCTAGCAGTGTATTTAGGTCCCAAGTTGCTCCAGATACGCCGCAAAGCCTGCGCATTTACGTCCATGATGTTTGGACGGTATAAGTTCTTTGTAATATATTCCTTGATATTCTTGCGCTGAGTTGCGCTATCTTGCTGTTTTAGCGCCCTAACGTCAAGTGGTGGGGCAAAACGCGGCAATAGTCGCGAATATAAATCCGTCATGTCGCGCCCATAAGATGGGATACCATCTTCGATAAAAGCCCAGACGTATTTGTCAACGTCTTTTTCTATGTCATATGTAAAATCAAGCTCTATCATATATTCCTTTTCTCATTAGTTCATCATAGCAAAAGGCGTTTGCAAACGCAAACGCTTCTTAGCCTACGCCTCACTGCACTAACACAATCATAAATCTTAATTATTTCATATAATCTTGACAGGTATGATATAATTGAACCATGAGCGAAATAACGAGGCTGGAAAAACATGCTGCGTCGGTGCGGCGCGGTGTTTTGAGCATGTTGGCGACGGCGGGGTCGGGGCATACGGCTGGGTCTTTGGGGCTGGTCGAGGTCGTCACGGCGATGTATGGCGCGGTTTTGAAATTCAATCCCAAGAACCCGCACGACTCGAGACGCGATTTGTTTATGTTGTCGAATGGGCATGTGGCGCCGGTGTTATATGCGACATTGGCCGAATTCGGTTTGATTTTGAAATCGGAACTGCGGACTTTGCGCAAACTTGGCACGCGATTGCAGGGGCATCCCGAGCGCACTAAATTAGCTTGGCTGGAAACGACGTCTGGACCGCTGGGCGAGGGTATTGGGCAAGCCGCTGGCATGGCATTGGCCATCAAGCGCGACGGGCAAGCTTTGAAACGATTCGTCTATGTCGTGACGGGCGACGGTGAGCTGGACGAGGGCAATGCGTGGGAAAGTATCATGTTTGCCGCAGACCAAAGGCTTGGCAATTTAATCATGATTGTCGACCGCAACGGCATTCAACTGTCGGGCGACACCGAAAACGTCATGCCGTTGGAAAACCTATCGGAAAAAATCGCGAGTTTCGGCTGGAACGTGCAGGAAATTAATGGCAATAGTTTCGAAGATATTTTGAACGCCGTGAAAATTGCTCATGACATCACCGATAGGCCGACTGCCATCATCGCCCATACCACCGCTGGCAAAGGCGTCGAAGAAATCGAGGGTGATTGGCATTGGCACGGCAAGGCGCCGAGCAAAGAGCAGGAGGCCAAATGGCTAAAAGTACTCTGAGGGAAATTCGGCACGGCTTCGCCGACGGGCTATTGGAAGCAGCGCGCGCGGACAGCAATGTTTATGTGCTGAGCGCGGATTTGTCGTCCAGTCTCGGCTTCGACAAGATTGCCGCCGAATTACCGAATCAATACGTCGAAGTCGGCGTGGCTGAGCAAAATATGATTTGTGTGGCGTCAGGGTTGGCACATATGGGGAAAACCGCATTTGCCGGCTCGTATTCGATGTTTAGCCCATGCAGAAACTGGGAGCAAATTCGCACGACGGTGTGTTTGAACCGGCAACCTGTCAAGATTATTTCGTCGCACTCTGGATTTTCCGACGCCAGCGACGGCGCGACGCATCAAGCGCTGGAAGACATCGCTTTGGCGCGAGTCTTGCCGGAGCTCGTAGTGCTGAGTCCGGCCGACTATGCGGAAGCGCGAGCGATGGCGCCCGCACTAGCCAAAGACCGTCGTCCGACTTATGTGCGCATGCAGCGCGGCAAGTTTCCGGACATTTTTCCAGACGGTATTGAATTTAAAATCGGCCCAGCCCGCCACATTCGCGACGGCAAAGATGTTGTAATTTTTACAACAGGATCAATGGCCAGCACCGTGCTGGACGCCGCCGAAATATTAGAAAAAAGCAAGATTAGCGCCGCCGTCGTGCATTTCCCAACCATCAAGCCGCTGGACGAAAAAACCGTACGGGAAATGGCGAGCAAGTACGGCCGCATCATCACTGTTGAAGAGCACCAAATCGCCGGCGGATTTGGCTCGGCCATAGCTGAAACCATAGCCGAAAAACAACTGGCGCGGTTATGCCGAATCGGCGTCCGAGACAGCTTCGGCGAATCCGGCAGCTACGAAGAATTATTAAAAAAACACGGCCTCGATACCAAATCAATTGTTGCACAAATTAAAAAGTTTATGCTAGAATGAAATTATGACAAATCCGTACTCCGACGTTTATAAAGAAAAAAAAGGCTTCCCGTTCGGCGCATTGGCAGCGATTTTCGCGGTGCTGGCCGTCGGGCTAATCGGCCTGTCAATTTGGCTGTATCCGCAAAAAGAGACTGTCAAAACTGAAGTCGAAGCTGAAGCGACGGCCGCCGCCGAACAAGCGCGAATCGAGCAAATCGCCATTGACCAGAAAGCGTTTGATGCGGAGGTGGCTAGGACCACCAAGACGTTCGTCTCGTCAGCGGACTTCGGCTCCATTTCGTTTGAATATCCTGAAACTTGGTCAAGTTACGTCGACCTCGACGGCACCGGCAAAGACACGACGTCATATTCGGTTTATTTCAATTCGGGCATGGTGCTACCGGTTGATGACAAGGGCATTTATAGCAATGCTTTGGTGCTGTTCATCCAAAAAACTGATTTGGCGGCCATCGACAAAGGATTCGAATCCAATATGAAAAAAGGCACCGTGCAAAAGGATTCGTATGCGCTAAGCAACGGCCAAATGAACCTCACCGGCGTGCGCTATAGCGGCAATATTTCGTCCAAGAACAAAGATAAAACCGGCTCGGTGATTTATTTTCGCATCCGCGACAAAGTTTTGGGGCTGTATAGTTATGTGCCGGCCGAACAGGCGGCTATCTATAACATCGTGCTGGGAACGATAAGGTGGGTCGAATGAAAATATCTGTCGCAACGATTATGGCTGGCATCTTTGGCGCACTATTCATGGCGGCCGCCGGATTTGCCATCGCGATTTATGGCGACTTCGCGCATTTTTCCAATGACAAAGAAGAAGTCGTAGCCGAAGCAGCTGACGACGCGAAGTTGGAACAAGCCGAATCTGACGGAGCAGAAATCATCGAGCTAGTCAAAGGCAAACCAGCCGAGAACCTGAAAACTCCGCTCACCTATGCCCATTTCAAAGCGCCGGCCCAATTTGCCGGCATCGAGTTCAATTATCCGCTGACATGGAGCGTATATGAGAAAAACGACGCCACCAAAACCACTGACGACAAAAGATACGACATCTATTTTGACGTCGGCACCGTCGATTCGACCCAAACAGCCCGTGCTCACTCATTAGTCGTCAGCATCATCAGCGACTCATACGAATCAGTTTTGGGCGGCTTTCGCAAAAACATCGACAGCGGCATCCTGATGGCCGTGCCATATGCCGTGACCGGACACGAAAACGACGTCAATTACTCCGGCGTGCTGCTGGACGGCAACCTAGAAACCGGCGTCACCGGCGTCATGCTAATATTGAAAACCCGCGAAAAAACCCTGACCATCCGCAGTGACCTAGCCGACACAATGGACGACTTCCGCGACATCATGCTGCCGAGCTTTACTTTCGTGCCGTAAGCGCTTTGGCCATCAGGCCTATTGCTATTTCATGTATAGCAATTTGTCTAGAAATCTTGGCGAGAAATTACCGATTTTGACGTTAAGGTAAGGGCAATTTAAAATAGTAAAAATTGAATCTCGAAACTCAAACTAACAGATGAAAGAAAGGCTAAAATACCCTTGTATTAACAAATTCCGACAACCGCTCAACCCCATAATCTACCAGCTTATCAAAATCATGATACTTTTTCCAATGAGCGTGGAGGACTTTGCGAAAAGGTCGATGTTGCGGATAGCCGGTGTCTATTTCTTTAACCAACGGATATAATTCTTCGTCTAAAATCACCGTTAGAGATTCCTTCAAATAATCAAACTCTTCCTCACTCAATTGCGAGACCGGAGAATTCTGGTTTTTTCGCCAATAATGTATAAACTGGAAATGCAGTCCTTCGTGCAAGAAGGCGTCAATTGGCATGCCCCATTTTCCCTCTATTGAATCATACATAAAAATTCTTCGGTCGTCGTAAAAGTACGGGGAGCGTGGGAAGGTAGTTATGACGAAAGTGAATTCATCACTCATCATCGGGTGGTTAGTGATTTTTTCTAATGCGCGACAGGCTTCTATAAATTTATTAGCAAAATCTTGTTCGGCGATTTGAATGAAGTTATTTAATTGGCTATTAGAATTTTGCTCTTGAGCCGAAAGATAAGGACGTAAAATCTTTTCTGACTCTGACTGGCTGAGGCCTTTGATTTGTTCAGCGATTTTCTTATCGACTGGATTTGTCAGATTATCGGCCCAATTAACGCCCTTTGACGAATAGTGAATTGCGCTCCACCAATTCCACATGTCGCCAGCTATGTCGTAGATGATTTTGTAGTTCATATAGTTGAGATTATAACATGTAAAGCATGGCGTCAACAATTCCATCATGCTGCCGAGCTTCACTTTCGTGCCATAAGCGCTTTGGTTGTGTTACAATTGATATATGAAAGACGCGGAGGGGAATTTCGAGATACCGGCTTTGGTGGCAGCGGCGCATGAGCTAAAGGCTCCGTTAGTGTTGTTGCGACAATTGTCGCTGCAATTACAAAACTGTGACGACGCCAGCAGATGTGCGGAAATTACTCGCCGCATCAAATTGACGTCGGAGCGGTCGTTGCGTTTGGTCGATGGATTATCGAAAACCGCGCGGCTGGAAGACGCCATGTTTGAGCTGAAGCCGATTATGATTAATGGCGTCGTGAATGAAGTTGTGTCGGAAATCCAGCCATTAGCTGATGCTCTGAACCAAGAAATCCGCGTCAAAAGCCGGCGGCGCTCCGTCGTGGTGGGTCATCTCGATTTGATACGCACAGTGCTGTTGGGTTTGCTCGATAATTCATTGATGGCTGGCACGGCGAAAAATAAAATCGATATAAGCTTCTCGGCCGGCAGGGAACAATTAGTATTGTCGGTGCGTGACCACGGGCAAAAAATCGACAGAAAAGTTTATAGAAGCATCATGTCAAATCTCGGTCACGGCGCCGTCGGCGTGCCGGATCGGCCGTTGTCGAGCGGGCTGGGGCTGTTCGTGGCCACGCGCTTCGCCACATATATGAAAGGCAGCCTGTCCGCCGTTTGTCATCGGCGCGGCGGCATGACGTTCAAAGTTTCACTGCCGCTTTCGAGGCAATTGGAGTTGTTCTGATGAGGGTTTTAATCGTCGATGATGACGCGTGGTTCGCCGAAAGTTTGAAAGGTTGTTTGAGTGGTTTTGAAGTCGGCATCATCACGGCGGCCGATGATATTTTTCCGGCCATCGAACAATTTCGCCCTGATATTTTATTGTTGGATTTGATTTTGTCCGAGCAAAACGCCATCACTTTTTTGAATGAGTTTGCTAGTTATGACGATTTGCAAACCTTGCGAATTTTCGTGCTCAGTTCGGCGGCCAAAGACTTCGACGCGAAAACTTTGACCGATTTCGGCGTCGAAAAGGTTTTCGACAAAGCTGATTTCACGCCGCAGATATTGGAGGCCGCCATATGAAAACCTTGCGCACCGACGGCGTGATTTTGCGCCGAACAAATTTCGGCGAAGCCGACCGCATCATCAAAGTCATCACGCAGCGCGACGGCATCGTTTCCGTCATGGCAAAATCGGTGCGCAAAGAAAAATCCAAACTGGCCGGCGGCATCGAACTTTTCGCGATTTGCGATTTGAATTTGCATTTCGGCAAAAGCGAATTGGCCGTACTGACCGGCGCACGCATCAAAACTTTTTTCGACCAAATATTAGTCGACTACGATAGATTGCAATTTGCCTACGACGTCTTGAAGCGCATCGGCAAAACCGCCGAGAGCATGGCCGAGCCGGAATTTTATAATTTGTTAACCGAAACATTAGCCGCGCTGAACGACGTAAAGGTATCGCTCAACCTAATCAAAGTCTGGTTCTATCTGCACCTCGCCAATATTTTGGGGCACGGCTTGAATACGGCGACTGACGTTTCCGGCATGAAACTAGTCGAGGGCGCACATTATAATTTCGACTCGCATGGTCAAGTTTTCATCTTCAATGAAAACGGCAGCTTCGGCACCGAACATATTAAATTCCTGCGCGTCTTGGCCCAAAACAAACCAGCCATAGTGGCCAAAATCGCCGACGTCGATAAATTATCTCGAGACTGCACGCCGTTGGCTCTAGCTATGGCAAAAATCTAAAACCGTGCTATACTTAATAGTATGAAGAAAGTTATTTTGACAGGAGACCGTCCAACCGGTAAATTGCATCTGGGGCACTATGTCGGGTCGTTGAAAAAACGCGTCGAGTTGCAAAATTCCGGATTGTACGACATGTACGTCATGATTGCCGACGAGCAGGCGCTGGCCGACAACGCCCGCAACCCGCAAAAAATCCGCGACAGTTTGCTGGAAGTGGCACTGGATTATTTGGCGGTAGGAATCGACCCGAGCAAGACGACTATTTTCATCCAGAGCCAAATCCCAGCGCTGTATGAATTGACTTTTCACTATTCCGGCTTCGTGCATCTCGGGCGATTGCAACGCATTCCAACCCTGAAGCAAGAAATTAAAGAGCGTGGCTTTGAAAAAGAATTGCCGATATCATGGCTGACTTATCCGATTTCGCAGTGCGCCGACATCACGGCTTTTGGCGCGCATCTGGTGCCGGTCGGACAAGATCAAGCGCCAGTAGTGGAAATCGACCGCGAGATTGTGCGGGCATTCAATCGGCAATACGGCGATATTTTGGTCGAACCGGAAGCTGTCGTGCCGGATGGCTTTGCCAAGCGTCTGCCCGGACTGTATGGCATAGATGACAAAATGAGTAAAAGCCTCGACAATGCGATTTATCTGTCGGATTCGCCGGAAGAAGTGGCGGCCAAAGTCATGAAAATGTACACCGATGCCGACCATATCCGCGTGGAAGATGCTGGCAAAGTCGAAGGCAATGTCGTGTTTATATATCTCGACGTTTTCGCCGAAACGGCCGAGCAAAAAACAAAAGTCGCCGAGCTGAAAGAGCAGTACCAAAAAGGCGGGCTGGGGGACGTGGCCGTGAAGAAATATCTCATCGAAGTGCTGGAAAGTGTCTTGGCGCCGATTCGCCAGCGCCGCGCCGAATACGAACAAGACCTAGACAAAGTCCGCGCTATTTTGCGCGACGGCAGCGCCAAAGCGGACGCGGTCGCCAATCAAACTTTGCAAAAAGTTCGCGAAGCCATCGGGCTGAATTACCTTGAACAATAGATTTAGAAAACTATAACGAGAGGAGGAAGTATGAAAAAAATATATCTAGACAACGCCGCCACTGCGCCAATTCTGCTGCCGGTCATTTGGGAAATGCAAAAAGTGCTTTATGGTTTCGGCAATCCGTCCAGCCTGCACAAATCCGGCCGCGATGCCAAAAAATTAGTCGCCAACGCGCGTCGGCAAGTAGCGAAATTAATCGGTACCCAGCCAGACGAGATAGTTTTCACGTCTGGCGGAACCGAATCAAACGGTAGCGTGATTTTCAATTTTCGAAATCAAAAAATCATCATCTCGGCCATCGAACATCCGAGCATCATGGAACCGGTTAGACGCCTAGACGAAACATTAATAGCACCAGTCAACAAAAGTGGGCGAGTTAATCTGTCTGCTTTTAAAAAACTGCTCGACGAAAAGCCAGCTTTAGTCTCAATCATGCTGGCCAACAATGAAACCGGCGCCATCCAAGATGTGAAAAAAATCGCGACTTTGGCTCACGCAGCCGGTGCCCTCGTCCACACTGATGCCACTCAAGCCGCCGGCAAAGTTCCCATCGATGCCCGCGAACTGAACGTCGATTTCCTGACCATTTCCGCCCACAAAATCGGCGGGCCAAAAGGCGTCGGCGCTCTATATATCAAAAAAGGTCTCGCGCTCGAACCAATGCTGCTGGGCGGACACCAAGAAAATAACCGACGGGCCGGCACGGAAAACGTCGCCAGCATTGTCGGGTTTGGCTTGGCGGCCGACATTAGCCGGAAAAGCTTGCGCGCGACGGCGCGGAAAATGACCACCCTGCGCGATAAATTAAAATCCGGCATCATAGCTGCGATACCGGACGTCACCGTCAACGGCGACCCGAATAATTCATTGCCGCATATTTTGAACGTTTCGTTCGCCGGCGCGGAGGGCGAATCAATTTTGTTGCGGCTGGATAGATTGGGCATCGAAGTTTCGACCGGTTCGGCTTGCGCTTCGCGGGACATCATGCCGTCGCACGTACTGATGGCGATGGGCGCCGATGCGGAATTAGCGCACGGCTCGATTCGTTTCAGTTTGGGCGTCGACACGACGGCCGAAGATATTAACAAGGTGCTGAAAAAACTGCCGCCAATCGTCGAAAACCTGCGCAACCTATCAACCATCGGGAAAAAATATGGCCGAAAATAACTCTGATTGGCTGTATTCCGACGAAGTCAAAGACCATTTTTTCCACCCGCGCAATGTTTTATTCGAAGACGAATCGACTTTCCCGCACAACGCGCGCGGGATGGCCGGCAATGTGATTTGCGGCGATCAAATGCTGATGCTGCTGAAAATAAAAGACGACATCATCAAAGACATCAAATGGAAAACTTACGGCTGCGCTTCGGCCATCGCCTCGACTTCGATGCTTTCCGAAGTCGCCAAAGGCATGAATATCGCCGACGCTTTCAATATCACTCCGCAAGAAGTGGCCGAAAAATTAGGCGGTCTGCCGCCCAACAAAAAGCACTGCTCGGTTCTCGGCGATGAAGCGCTGCGCTCCGCCATCAATGGTTATTTGAGCGAGAATGGACGCCGAAACTATGAGGTTAAATAGATTTTTAGCAGAGTCCACCGGACTCAGTCGGCGCGAAGCGGACGAAAAAATCACGGCGGGGCAAGTTCTAGTCAATGGCAAAAAAGCCGTTTTGGGCCAACAAATTGAACCGGAAGCGGACAACATTCTACTCGGCGGGGAACCCGTCGAAAGTGTTGTAAAATTTACAACAGTAATGTTGAATAAACCGGCTGGCTACGTCTCCTCGCGCAACGGTCAAGGCCGGTCGACAGTCTATGAATTATTACCCGAAAAATACGCCGAGCTAAAAACCGTCGGGCGATTGGACCAAGATTCCAGCGGGCTATTGCTGCTATCTAACGACGGCGGTTTCACACACCAAATGACGCACCCTAAATTCGCCAAGGTAAAAGTATATGAAGTCAAATTAGACAAACCACTCGAACCTTTGCACCAGCAAATGATTGCCGATTTAGGCATTGAGCTAGCTGACGGCCACTCCAAATTAGGCTTGGAAAAGTTGGACGACTCGCGAAAATTCTGGCGCGCAACCATGCACGAGGGCCGCAACCGCCAAATTCGCCGCACTTTCAAAGCCTTAGGCTACGCCGTCGAAGCCTTGCATCGCACTCATTTCGGACCGTATATTCTCGGCGATTTGGAATCGGGGGCTTTCCATGAAGTATAGATATCGCGAGCCGATGACACACCAAAAATGCGGTGGCAAAAACTGCTACGCGTCCAAAAAAGAAGCCGAAACAGCCGGCCGCGAGCAAGAATTATCGGACCTAAAAAACGAAACCAAAATCTCAGTCTATCGCTGCCAATTTTGCGGCAAATGGCATTTGACATCCGCTCTTCCAAAAAACCGCAAATCATGTTATGATGTAGCAAAAGAGGAGTGAGTATGGCACAGACTACCAAAAACAATTCGTCAGTTAATTTTGCTAAAATTTGGCAAGAGATTGGTGCTGTGCCGGAGAAACCGCACCGGAAATCGCCGTCTGTCACACACAAAAAATCTACCAAAACAGCCGTCAAGCACGCCAAAAAGCCCCATCACGCCAGCAAAAAAACACCCGCAAAAAAGCGCCTGCCCTATATTTTCGTCGAAGAAATCAATATCCGGCCGCGCTTGCCTCAGGAACCGCAGATATTCGAACCGGTCCTCGTCATCGAGCGATACGAATACGGCAGGGAGGAGCAGATTGAAAAAAATATCGAGCCAGAGTCCGTTGTTGCCAAAACCGAAACGGCGCCCGCCGCGCCCAGCGGCTTCAACCAAGTCTACGACAAAATATTGATGGCTCGCCGCGCCATCACGGCCATCCAATCCGAATCCGAAACCATCAAGCAGCAAAAAGAATTGATTCGAGCGACCGCAATCGACAGCCCCAGCAGCAGCAGCACCGGCTTGGCGGCCGGAATATTGCCGAAGCCGCGCCAATTTGACGCCCGCGCTCATCGCTCAATCGAACGGCCGAGCACTTGGCAGCGGCTGACCAAAAACTGGCAGAGTTTCAAAAAACGACTTTTTATGGTATTGTGATAACAAGATGGGCGAACATGACGAACGCAGCAAAATCCATATTCCTCAGCGAAGCGCTGGCGGGACCAATATGGCGCAGCGCCGAACGGCGACCGGTTTGGCGCGTACTAAATTAGAAAATGTTTATCAAGCGGCCGCAAAAGACGCCGAGCCAGCTTCGCCGTTATCGACCGAGCAACCATCGCCGCGTACTCGTGCCGAAGTAGTCAAAATCATCGATGAAACGCCGGCCGACAAGGTCCCGAACCTAGACGGCCCAGCCGTCACGGTGCACAAATCGCATCTCGACGATTATCACAAAGCTTGGCAACAATATTATCAAAAATATTACGAACAATATTATTCTCATCATTTGAAAAAAGAAGTTTCCAACGTCAAAAAGCAGCGCTTGCGCGGATTTTTGACCAAAACCGCCGCCAAGCGCAGAGAACCGGCCAGCGAAAAAGAAGCCGTGCGCAAATTGCATCACGAAGTTATTTATCACGCCAAAAAAACCGCTCGCAAGGCCAAAAATTCCCGTCATTTCAAACCGATTTTGGCCGGCCTGATTACCGCCACCATCGTCTTGCTCATTCAATTCAATCAAATGATTACCGGCGCGGTGGCAGCTTTCGTCGCGCCGAGCGACGACCGTGAGCAACCGCTGTTAGTGGCGTCCATCGACGAGACTCCGGTCGGACCGGAAAACATGCTCGTCATTCCAAAATTGGGGCTCGAATCACCATTAGTTTTCGACGCCAAATCTTCCGGCGAAGAAGACATGCAAATCGCGCTGGAACACGGCGTGGCGCATTATAACTTGCCGGCCGCCAATAGCTTGCCCGGCCAAAAAGGCAACTCCGTCTTTTTGGGCCACAGCGCCGGCGACATTTTCTACGGCGGCGATTTCAAATACATCTTTTCCAAACTGAATCGCTTGACAACCGGCGACACTTTTTACATCAATTACAACGGCAAACGCTACATCTACAGCGTCGACCACTCAGCAGTCATCAGCCCCAGCGACCTCGACAAATTATACATCAACGACGGCGGCGCGTGGGCGACATTAGTCACCTGCGACCCGCCCGGTTCATCAATCAGCCGATTATTAGTCTACGCCAAACAAGTCAGTCCCGACCCCAACCAAGATAGCAAACAAATCAACTCGACCGCCAGCGCGCCCAAAAGCATCACCGGCAAAACACCAACCCTTTTCGAGCGAATTTTCGGTTATTAAAGATTAATCAACAATCATCTTAGAGCGTTGCAAGACGTTTTTATCGTCAATCTTTTGCAGTGAAAATAGATACTTTTTGTCATTGGACAGGAAAATGGTTTGACCGGAAAGTGGCAAAGTGTATTGATTATCGCCGTCAAAATCAGCCAACACCACCTTGCCAGACCCCGCCGCCGTGCGCCATGCAACATGAAAATCATCGACGAAGTACGGTCGAGTTGGCGCCTGGTATTCGCCTCGATGCTTGGTTTCTTGATCATAGGACATGACCGCACTGGCCGATCCAGCTAAGATGATACGGCCACTGTTGTTAACCCTCAACCAATCAATCTTGTCAAGTCCGGCGTCGAGCTCCGTTTCTTTTGGTGCATCGTCCAGCGGTTCGGCGATATTAAATATCGTTTTGCCATCAGTCACGACGACGTGGTCTTTGTTATAATAATTCACGAAATAAGCGTCGACCGGCGCGGCCACATCAAAAGTCTTGATAGCGCGATACTTGCCACGATAAGTCACGCCGACTGTTTTCTCACCCTTGCTGTCCAGCGAAATCGACGTCAATTTCTCATCATATTGAGAGAATTTTAAAGCATGCTCCACCAACGGCGCAGACACGGATTTGTTATTGTAATCCAGCAAGCGCAAATTATCGCCCGAATCAATGATGTAAAATTGCCGCTCGCCATGCTGATGGAAAGAAATCTGTTTGATGTCGATAGCAAATTCCCGCGTCAAATTATAAGCCACCTTGAGATTAGTGCGGTCGAGATAAATATATTCGACTTTTTCCGCTCCGCCGGATATGAAACTATATTTGAATAGGAAATAACGCGAGCCGACATCGCCCTCGACGATAGCCAAATCAGGTTCGGTGCCTTCGTCGGCCGGACTCAATGTATCGGCCGGCAGGCTGAAATTGTTGACTTGAATATTGGTCGGGTTATTGACCGACAGCATCGAAAAGCTATTGAACGGCAAGTGCTGTAGCAAAATCCATTTATTATCGCGGCTTTTGACCATGTCGCGAATATTGTTTGCGACATTGGCGACGTCGTCAGTCTGCAGGTCCGTCGGCACGAACAGCGCATAATTCAGCCACAACACTTGGCCTTGCACCATGTCGAAATTTTTCTGCCAATCATGATAGCCGTTCAGCGTCATCTTGACGGCGTGCGAACCGATGTCGAGCACCACTTCATTCGGCGTGCGAAAATTCTTCTCCACATCGTCGACGAAGATGCTAGCACCGTTCGGACTGGAGGCTAATTGTAATAGCGCCGTCGGCTTCAATCCGTCCGTGTCGATGCGATTACCGACCACTCGCACGAAAGAAAATGCCAGCAATGCCAACGCCCCGACTGTCATAGCAGCGTATTTCAATATGCGTACAATCAACTCGTTGCGACGGACCGTCTTGATGTCTTTCTTCAATCTTTTCAATTTGTCCATGAACCAATTGTAACATTTTTGGAACTTTTTATAAATACTTGCATTTTTTTCGGAAATAGCATAAACTTTATATGAATAGGGTGAGCAAATGAAAGAAAATGCAGTCATTATTAACGGAGTTTTATATGATGCGGCAACTGGGTTGCCGGTTAAAAGGTCTCCCGAACCGTCACCCGAAGAACTGGGTAAGCCCAGGCGCGGTACGCCACCACCAAGCAAGGTCCAAAAATCGACCACTCTGAATCGTAAAACTACTCGAGATCCTGTTGTTACCGAACCGAAACTAAACAAGTCTGTCAGTCCAATTCATCGCTCGATCAAAGCCGTCAAACCGCGTTCTGCGCCCAGACCAACGGTGGCCAAACCCATCACGCCAAAGCCCAAACCAACTCCGCCCAAAAAAATCGACACGGGCGGCATCCCGACCAAACACCCGCTTGTGACGCATTTCGCTGACATCCGCCCTTCTGGCAATCTGCGCCTAGACTTTGACGACAAAGAATACGAGCCAGAACCTGCTGTCGCTACCGAAATCGAACCGGAGCCCATCAGCCCCAGGCCTGAAAGGCCGAAGCCGGAGCCAATAACTGACGATGAGTCGTCGCCTATCGACGAATTAGTTGACGACGTCATCACTAAAACCGATAGGGAACCATTGCCCGACCGAACCGGTGCCCGTAGATTGCCATATCGCAAACCCAACCGTCGCACTGTTATCATAGTCTGTGCCCTGTTGGCGGCTTTGATTATCGGTCTAATAGCCGTAACAAACTTGCCGAAAATCGAAGTTATGATTGCCTCGCAAAGCTCATCCATACCGGGCAAAATTCCCAGTTACACCGTGCCGGGTTACAAATTAAAGACTCCCGTCGTGTATTCTGACACTTATATCCAATTAACCTATGAAAACCCGCGCCAAGACGAAAAATACACCGTCATGCAATCCAAAACCGAATCCGAAGACGCCCCCTTCAGTATTAACGGTAACACCGGCACAATCATCAAAAAAGGCATCACCTACAATATATCGCACGCTACTCTGTCCAACGAACAATTGCGCCGCATTGCTGACAGCTTATAGTTTGCACTTTTGAAAAAAGAGTGAATTTTTACATGAACATAATTGAAAAAGCCATTGGGAAGATGCTAGGGTTTGCTAAAAACGACTGTAAAAACCTTAGTTTTTATGCTATAATGGTCAGCAGAAAAGTTATATCATTAATAAAATAAGGCAACGACAATGAAGTTTAGCGACTTGAAACAGACGACGAAACGGCGAAGTTCAACTCGGCAGTGGGTGGTTTTTGGCAGTTTAGCCGCAGTTTTGGTGGTTGGGCTGTGGATTTTGTGGTCGCCGGTGCAGGCGGAAACTAGACTGTCGCAGGATCCGGCAGTACGTGGTCTGACGGCCGGCGGAGCACATGCTTGTGCGATTTATAATCAAGCTGAAATTTTGTATTGCTGGGGGTTGAATGATCGAGGTCAGCTCGGCACGGACGATGCTCCACTCAATCATAGTCAGCCCGATACGGCAGTGGGCGGCTTGCTCACCGGCAAGAAAGCTTCAGCGGTGGCTGCTGGGTTTGCTCATACCTGCGCGGTGGCCGAGGGTGGAGTATATTGCTGGGGCGCCAACGATAAAGGTCAGCTCGGCAATGGAACTAGCATTGATAGTGACGAGCCGGTTTTGGTCAATGGTTTGAGCGGGGTGACGGACATTTATGCGGGCTTCGCCACGACTTGCGCCAAAGCAGGTGATATTTATTGTTGGGGCGACAATGACGAGGGACAGTTCGGCAACGGAATGACAACCCCAACCCCAATCGATATGCCACTGTTACTGACTGGGACTTCTGGCGTGGACGATCTGGCGATTGGCGTGGCGCACAGTTGCCGAGTGATTGGCGGAGCGGCGTCTTGTTCGGGCGCGGGCGCGAACGGCCAGCTGGGCGACGGCTCAGGCGATGATAGTTTGGTGCCGATTGCGGTAAGCGGAATTGATGGCGAAGTCACGTCGGTGTCAGTTGGCTTTTTCGGTAGTTGTGCGGTGACAAACTTGGGCAAGTTTTATTGTTGGGGCGACGATACGTCGGGACAAGTCGGCGTAGGCGCGGCCTTTACGGCGCGCCTGCTGAAAGACTACGGCTCGGTGGTACCGATTGCCAGTGGCTATGCGCATAATTGCGCTGAATTTTATTGTATTGGGGAGAATGGCAGTGGTCAACTTGGCGACGGGACTGTTGTGAGCAACCCCGCGATGACGGCGGTGGACGACACGAGCGGTCTGCTGGACGGCTTGACAGCTAAGCAAATTGCGGCTGGCTTTGATTTTACTTGTTGGGTAGCGGGAAACGCGGACAGCCCTTTGCAAGACGCGGTGTTTTGCGCTGGCGAAGGGACTGATGGACAGCTCGGCGACGGTTTGTCGACTAATTCTTCGGTACCAGTAGCAGTAGATACTGATTTGGTCGAGAGAGAAGAAATCTATATAAGTTTGAGCGCCGACCTCGACCCAAACGAAATTAATTTATCAGTAACGCCAAATGGCAACCTGGCGGCCGGCTCCGTGAATTTGACAGTGATTACAAATAATAACAGTGGATACAACCTGTTAATCAAAGCTGGCTCGGCAGACTTGGAATGCCAGACTAATGCCAGTTGGAAAATTCCAGCGCAAAGCGTGAACGACACAGCGCTAGAAGTCAATCATTGGGGTTACGAAAAAGGCTCGGCCGAACCGACGACATGGAAAGGTGTCAATACCACCAACGCGTCGCTCGATGGGCTAGGTACAGCGACCTTTGCTGATGGGCACAGAACAGAAACTTGGTTCGGCGTGCGGGCGACGACTTTGCCGGCCTGCAATAGTTATACAGGAATTGTGACTTTTTCGGCAGTTAAGATATAAGGTTATATATGGCGAAGACGGACAGCAGCGTCGCGTTGCTAGCAGTTTATAGTTTGCATTTTTGAAAAAAAGAGTTATACTTTTTACATAAACATAATTAGGAGAGCTACAAAAGGAAGGAGTCGACTATGAAAAATGCAACGAGAGAGAGAGAGAGAGAGAGTAGCCCCCGGTCATTCGCTGACCTGATCGGCGGATCTAGGAAGGGCCTTTCAAACCTCCTCAAATCTCACCCTCGCACATTTGTCATCTCCGGAGCCGTCCTCGTCTTATCCTCGCTATTCCTTCTCAATTACAACCTCACTCATGCTGATTCCTCTGTCACCCTGACGGTAAATGGAGGTTCTAATAATGGTGGTGTTACCATAACGGTGCCAAAGGGTGACAATAACTGTGCTACTTTTACCTTAGACACTATCACGACTACCAATAGCTCATTGGGTTATAACATTAAAGCCTACACCAAAACCAGTGATACTGGTATTACAATAAAGAAACAAGACAATACAGAACTACCAACTAATCCAAATGACCCAATAGAAATAATAAATACCACTACTATAACCACTAACGATAAGAAGGCTACTGCTTACCAGGCTTGTGCGGATAGTAGCATTAGTGATGGGACGAAGACGGTTGAGGTGGCGTATATGATAGCGGAAAACCCAACGCCTTGTGTCTCAGATCAACAATTCAAAGGCGACGTCGGCAATATGCAGAACATAGACACCTCAACCTGGGACCAAGGAGACACTGGCATAGCAGTAGATACACGTAACGATCAAAAATACTGCATCGGTAAACTAAAGGATGAGAAGACATGGATGTTAGACAATCTAAAGTTAGCGCTGACAGATGGTATGATATTGACTTCGACAACTACAGACGTAACATCCAACAGGACGGTAACTTTTAGTTGGAACAATTTCATTCAAGGCGACGCTGGCCACGACGATAATTTCGTCACCAGTGGTTATCTAACAAGAAACGGCGATGATTCGACAACTGGCGCTAACTACAACGCCTGGCGCCAAGTAAATCCTAGCGACCCAAATATGCCCAATAGTGCTAACTGTAGAATTAACGATGGCAGTACCTACAACAGCAGCTCCAAGACCGGATGTGGCTATCTATATAACTTCTATACAGCAACCGCTAACACAACCAGCAACGGCTCTATCTGTCCAGCCGGTTGGAAATTACCATCTGGAGAAAATACCAGTGGAGACTTTGGCATGCTAGACCTAGCCTATCAGCCAGGCGGCACAGGTAGTATTCATGGTCTTTCTGATCCCGATACTCAAATGCTGTGGCTGCCTGCTGGCGCTTGGAGAAACGCTTTTAGTGGCTACTACGACTCTGGCCTCAACAATCAAGGTTCGACCGGTAACTATTTGTCTTCGTCAATTTATTCGGTATTCGACACTTATGTTGCAGATTTCGACAGCAACGGCGTTAACCCTGGTGTGGCTTACGGCCGTCGGAGCGGCGGATTTGCAATTCGCTGTTTAATTGGTTAATCCACATGCCGTCATTCGCCGGATCCAATCGGCGGATCTGTTAGCATTTTCGTGGGTTCGCCAGTCAAGCCAGCGAATGACAGTGAGAGGGCAGTCGGCAGATGACAGTGCGACGAGTTTGGGCAAATGACTAGTGAACAACAAAAAATTATGGTACAATGTTGACATGATACGTACTCGTTTCGCGCCCAGCCCGACCGGCTATATCCACGTCGGCAATATCCGCACGGCACTGTTCGCTTATTTACTGTCCCGTCACGACGAGGGCGGCAGTTTCATCCTACGCATCGAAGACACCGACCAAAAACGCTTCGTCGACGGCGCCGAAAGAGCGGTGCTTGAAACGCTTCAGTGGCTCGGTTTGGATTGGGACGAGGGCCCGCAACTGTCCGGCGCCGAAATCGGCGACTTCGGGCCATATCATCAGACTGAACGACGCGAATATTATCAAAGGTGGGCCGAGAAGCTAATCGCGGCCGGCCGAGCCTATGCCGACCCATATACACCGGAAGAAATTCAAGGTTTTCGCGACGAAGCGGCGCGTAATAAAAAAGCTTTTCGCTACCGCGACCACCGCCCAAACAATCCGCCAGAATGGAACGGCACCCAGCCGCTGCGTTTCAAATCTGAGCCCAAAGATTATTCGTGGCACGACGAGATTATGGGCGATTCTGCCGGCGGGCGCGACGCCGTCGACGACTTCATTTTGATCAAATCCGATGGCTTGCCGACTTATAATTTCGCTCACATCATCGACGACATCGAGATGAAAATCACCCACGTCATTCGCGGCCAAGAATTCATCGCCTCGATGCCGAACTATCTGAGCTTATACGAAGCACTGGGCGAAGCACCGCCGATTTACGCCCACATGCCGCATATTTTGAACGAAACCGGCAACAAAAAGCTCGGCAAACGCGACGGCGCCAAATCCGTCAACGAATATCGAGCGGGCGGCTACTTGAGAGAAGCGATGCTGAATTTCCTCGCCTCGATGGGCTGGAACGACGGCACCGAACAAGAGATTTTCAGCCCGACGGAATTGGTGGAAAAATTCACGCTCAGCCGCGTCGGCCGCAGCAGCGCCCGTTTCGACGAAAAGCGCTTGCTCTGGTTGAACGGCCAATGGATTAAACGCATCGAGTTAGATGATTTATCAGAGCGAGCGGCGGATTTTTGGGGCGAAATGGGGCAAAAGGCCGACCCTGATTATAAAAAAGAAGTTTTGAGCATCGTGCGCGACCGGTTGAAAACATTGGCCGACTTGCCGCTCTTAAGCGAATATTTTTTCAGCACGCCAAAAGTCGATTGGCCGATGATTGACAGCGACAAACAGCTGAAAAAACTGCCACGCGCCGACCAAATATCATTGCTAAAATCAGCCGTCGAAAAATTATCAAAAATTTCACTGACTGATTGGACGAGTGAAAATCTACAGGGTAAATTAAACGAATTACTGTCACTAACTGACTCCAAGCCAGCCGTTTTGTTCAGCCTAATCCGTTTCGCATTAACTTGGGCGCCGTTCAGCCCCAGCTTGCCGGAAACCATGATTCTGCTCGGGCCAGACGAAACATTGGCCCGCCTGCAGTCCGCCATCGTCGCCGGAAAATAATTGAAAATTCCACCGAAATATGCTACCATTCAAACATAAGCATCATGAAATTATTTCAAAGAAAGCAACCTGATCAAACAGCCGCGCTGGCCCAATCGGCCTCGGCGGCTGGACAACCGTCGGCCGAACAAATCACCGCCAAAGCCATCATCAGCTCCATTGACGAAGGTCTGATTTTGCTAAGCGCCGACGGCGTGATTACGGTTTTTAACCCAGCGGCCGCTCGAATCACCGGTTGGAATACTGAAGAGGCGATTAATTTGAACTTCTTATCAATCTTCCGGTTAGTCGACTCTCAAGACAGAGAGTTGAAAGAGGCCGGCAATCCGGTCGTTGACGCCATCAAAAACCGCCAACCCGATAAAACCGATACTTTTTCCATCGTAACCAAGCACGGTGAAAAATTGAATTTAGATTTATCCGTGATGCCGATGGAACAGGGGACTTTGCTGGTTTTTCGCGACATCACAGATCGCAAAAAACAAGACGCTGAGAAGACCGATTTCATTTCCACCGCCAGCCATGAAATGCGCACACCCGTCACCGCCATCGACGGCTACTTGGGGCTGCTGGCCAATCCGACCACCGCCACCATCGACGAGCGCGCCAAAGGTTACGTCGAAAAAGCCCAGTCCAACGTCAAACATCTCGGCCAGCTTTTTCAAGACCTGCTCGACACCACCAAAGCCGACGACAATCGCATCAATGCGCGCCCCGTACCGCTGAACGCGACCGAAGTTGCTAAAGGCGCTGTGAACGATCTGTCGGCCAAAGCAGCGCAGAAAAACTTGCAACTAACTTACGACGCCGGCCAAACATTGCAGCCGATTTACCTCATATTAGCCGATCGCGACCAGTTACTGGAAGTTTTGTATAATATAATTGAAAACGCGATCAAATACACCGCTCAAGGTGGCGTGGCCGTCAGCGTTGACGGCGACGACAGCAAAGTTCGTTTCAAAATCCAAGATACCGGCGTTGGCATCACGCCCGAAGATTTGCCACACTTGTTCCAGAAATTTTATCGCATCGACAATTCCGACACCCGCGAAATCGGCGGCACTGGCTTGGGACTGTATCTGTCCAAAAAATTAGTCGACAATATGAAAGGCCGGATTTTCGTCGAAAGCGTCCCCAGCAAAGGCAGCGCCTTTTTCGTCGAATTACCACGCATTTCTGAGGCCGAAGCGAAATTAGCGACCCAAACTACTCCGCCGTTACCACCGCCACCCGTCCAAGAATCAACCGCTCCGACGCTCGATCAACCGGTAGCGCCGACAGTGCAAATAAACCCGCCAGAAAGTATTGCGCCGCAAGCATAAACGTGATAAAATAGAGGTAGTATGACGAAGATTTTATTGGTCGAGGACGATGAATCATTACGCGAAATTTACGGCACGCGCTTGATTGCTGAGGGCTACGACGTAGTGACCGCCGGAGATGGCGAAATAGCTTTGGCTGTGGCCATCAAAGACCGGCCCGATTTGATTTTGAGCGACGTCATGATGCCAAAAGTCAGCGGCTTCGAAATGATTGATATTTTGAAATCAACTACAGAGACCAAAGACATCAAAGTCGTCGTCATGACAGCCCTGTCAAATGATTCGCAGCGCCAGCGCGGCGAAGCGCTAGGCGTCGACAGATACCTCGTCAAGTCTCAAGTCGGCATCGAAGACGTCGTCGCGACCATCCACGAATTATTAGGCGACAAAGAGGGAGCCAAAGGACCCGTCACGCCAGCCCCAACCGCCGCACCAGAGCCAACTCCAGCCTCACCCAACAGCGCTCCGCTAAACGCGCCCCAACCCATTCGTCCGCCCATCGTCGCGGCCCAGCCCGCCTTGAACGAGCAAGGCATGGTCACTAATGACGTAGCGGCGTACGGAGATAATCAGAAAAAAATCATCGCTCCACTCGACCCGAATTTAACTTTGCACAGCGAGCCTACATCTCCGCTAGTGCCGACCGACATCGCCGCACCAGAGTCGGAGCCGACTGCCGAACCGATGCCGCCCGCCGAGCCACTCGCTCCGGAAGCCCCAGCCGCCGCCGGACCAGCTGCTCCGCCCCCGCCAGATGCTCCGACCGCCCCGCCAGCACCCTAGATAGTAGCTTTTTTCGACAAGATATGGTATAATTTCGAGCATGGAACATCTAAGTCCAACTGGTCACACTTTTTATAAAAACCTTGAAAAAGCGCTCCGAACTCGGCAGGATTTTTTTGACAATATCGAAACCAGCGAGCGATACCACGTCGTCGGCGTCGGCAAAATTATCACCAACGCTTATGAACGCCTACGCAACGTCAGCGAAAACGCCGAAGAGCACCTCTTGCTGCAGCGAGCAATCCGCCGTTTTTTGAGGCGGCTATTTCTGACTCTGGATTCGAATGACATCGCCAACTCCGGCACCGAGTTGATTACCGAATTAACGATGGCTCGATACTTGCAAAATGATGCCATACCGACCGAAACCATCGAAAAGGTTTCGCAGCTGGTGCTGGATCACGCCAACGCCCGCGACCGCCTCAAACGCCAAGTCCGCGCCCGCAAACTCGAAACTTACACTTCCGATGCATTGTCAGTGGAAATCGCCGAGCTGCTCAGCCCACATTTTTTCACGTCGGCCGTGACCGATTTGATTTATCAATATTATATGCGCAGCCTCGACACGCGCAATCTCTTCGGCCACGTCAAACCAAAAGATTACGACATGGCGCTATTCGTAGCGATTTACGCCAGCATTTTCCACGCCGACGAAGCCCAAATCCGCCATGAATATTTGAAGCGCTTCAAAGTCACGCCCAACAGCGCCGACTTTTACAAAGCCAACAAATCCATCGACAAGTTGATAGCCAGCCACACCACCGACGTCATGCGCAAAGCCATCGATAGGCAAGGCGCGCCGTTTCGGATTTTGAACAACATGTTGTCAAGCGACGAATTTGACGTTTTGAAATTACTCGCCAACCGCACGACATTTCTGACCAATTATGAACTGGAAATTGCCAATTCGTATGACAAAATCAGCACCTCGATTAATCGCGGCGTCGTCCGCAGCATCCTATTTTTGCTGGTCACCAAAACATTGCTCGGCGTGGCGGTCGAAGCACCGTTTGACATCGCCATTTCCGGCCAAGTTATTTTATTGCCGCTGCTGCTCAATATTTTATTCCCGCCGATTTACATGTTGCTGCTGCGCTTCACGATTTTGATGCCAGACCAAGCCAACACATCGGCCCTGACCAGCGAGATTGACAAAGCATTATTCCACGTCAACGGCCCCGTCGTCCTGCCGCGCCCGCAAAGGTTCGGCATCGGTTATCAACTGGTCTATGCAGCAGTTTTCATCGGCGTATTCGCGCTGGTCATTTGGCTGCTCAGCATGCTTAACTTCAATTGGCTGCAAGTCGTCATATTCTTCTTCTTCGTGTCGGCGGCCAGCTTTCTCGGCTTCCGCCTCGCCCGCACCGTGCGCGAATTCGAAGTCATCGCCAGCCGCCAAAACTTCGGCACCGTCATCCGCGACTTCCTCTACATGCCATTCGTGATTTTGGGCCGCTGGGTCAGTGAAAAATATGCCAAAATTAATATCGTGGCCAACGTCCTCGACATGTTCATCGAACTGCCACTCAAAACTATTCTGCACACCATTCGCCAATGGGGCCGCTTCATTTCTAATAAAAAGGACGACCTATGACCAAGTTGCCGACGGTCGCGATCGTCGGTCGAGCAAACGCCGGTAAAAGCTCACTGTTCAATCGATTAGTCGGTCAGCGTCAGGCCATCGTTGCCCGCGAAGCCGGCACCACCCGCGACAACGTCATCGGCACAGTTGACGACCGATTTCAATTAGTCGACACTGCTGGGCTGAAAGATCCAGCCGACGACTTCGAAGCGACCATCCAAGACCAAGTAGCCGACGCCATCGATGCCGCCGACGCCATTTTATTCGTCGTCGATTCGACTGAATATCCGCTACAGACCGACGGGGAACTGGCGCATAAGATTTTGAAAAGCAAAAAACCAGTTATCTTATGTCTGAACAAAGCCGACCTAAAAGAGCATCTCGGCCCAGAAGAATTTTTGAAATTCGGCATCAAAGACGTCATCGAAACTTCCGCCGAACATAGTCGTGGCATTCGCGAAACTATCAAAAAGTTAGGAGCCGTCTTGCCGCCCGCGCCGAAAAAAACCATGAAAGTAGCCAGTGACGACACTCTTAAAATCGCCCTGATAGGACGGCCCAACGCCGGCAAGTCCAAACTGTTCAACGCTCTCGCCGGCAAGCAGCAAGCCGTCGTCGCTGCCCGCGCCGGCACCACCCGCGACATCAATCGCGCCCATTTCAAATACGATGGCCGCGACATAGAATTGCTCGACACCGCCGGCGTTCGCCGCTCCGGCAAAATCGAGCGCGGCATCGAAAAATTTTCCATCCTGCGCACCATGCAAGCCATTGAAGAGTCCGACATCTGCCTGCTCCTGATGGACGTCGGTGAAGTGAACACTGGACTGGACCAAAAATTAGCCGGCATCATCACAGACGCCGGCAAAGGTATCATCATCGTAGTGTCCAAATGGGACACGCTTGATGACAAAGACGCTTTCACCCGCGACCAACTAGCCGCCGACATCACACACAAATTTGAACACGTGCCATACGCACCGCTAATCTTCACCTCATCAGAAACCGGCCAAAACGTCACCAAGCTCTTCGAACTAACCGCCGAAATCGCCGCTCGCCGCCGCGCGCAAATACCGACCCGCGAACTCAACGTCCTACTGCAAAAAGCCGTCCACGCCCACCCGCCAGCCGGCCTCAAAAACACCCACCCGAAATTTCGCTACATGGTCCAAACCGACATCAATCCAGCATGGTTCGTAGTCTATGGCTCGCATTTCAAATTTATCCATTGGTCCTACAAACGCTACCTCGAACGCCAAATGCGCGAAGCCTTTGACTTCACCGGCACGCCAATCAAATTCAGCTTCCGCGACGAAAAACAAATCAAAGCCAACAAAGAGAACTCTCAAAATTAAAAGAAACCGCCTGATTAAATAATCAAGCGGAATCCATGACGACTATTTTACCCCGAAGCGATTCAGGACGGCGCCGATTACCGTGTTGTCTTTGAGCGACCCGAAGTCAACGTCCGTATACACCTCAGGGTGCTTTTCTCTGTAATATCTGTTCAGCTCCAAAACCGCATGCGTAGCGATAATCGCGTCAGTATCTTGCCGCGATCCAGAAAAAGCCACCAGATACTCAACTGCTTCTGACTGAAGATATACGATTTCGTTTTTCTTAGATTTCTTCTGTATGAAGTCTGTCAGATGCACCCTGATACCGCCGTTCCAGTGTACGAACGGCTTGAGCGCCTTGAGGTTTTCTTCGTCAGAAAGATTTTTGTCCCGAAGTTCTCCGGTGCTTCGGATTTCCGGATGATCACGAAGAGTTATGATTTTCTCTGCCGCGCATTCATTACCGCAACCGGCTATTGGGCTGATGTCGAAATGCCAGATTAATTCACCATTGACCCTTTCTTCAATGATGAAACGCCACTTATCGAGACTAGGAACATATCCTGTCTCCCTTTCAAGAGTTCTAACAACAACGTTGTTATACTCTATCGCTGACTCTTGACCAATAGTGGGTGTATTGATTTGAAATTTCATTTTCCTCTTCCTTTCAAAAACGCGAAAATGCCGGCCAGAACACCATGTTCCGCCTAGCTCACCCGCGAAAATTCACGCGCAGGCTAGGCGAAACACCAATTCAAAGTTCATACAGTCGTCATGATATAAAGGTTCATAGCCGGTAAAATTATAAGATTTTTACGAAAGTAAAAATCTCCGCATGCGGAGACTTTCCGCAAACTTCATTTTACTCTACCTACATCTCCATTGTATCACAAATCGCTCAAAAAGTCAAGCCAAATTTTGTAAAAAACTCCGATTTCGGTTATACTGATGATATGAAATTAGTAGTTTTTCAGGGAAATACCGGATTGAAGTACAGAGATACGCGCCACAACGTCGGTTTCATGACGGCGAATTTTTATATCAAAACTTTGGGCCTGCGCTGGAAAAATGACAAAAAGTTCGGTGCCGAAGTCACACGGCTAGACGACGACGTGATTTTCGCCAAACCGCAGCTTTATTATAATTTGACCGGTCAAGTAGTGCAAAAGGTCATGAGTTTTTATAAAATCGACATCGACGACCTGCTGGTAGTTTGTGACGATCTCAATGTCGATTTCGGCCAAGTCCGCGTCCGCGCCAGCGGCAGCGCCGGCGGCAACAACGGCCTGAAGTCCATCATCGACCAAATTGGCGACGAATTTAAACGCATTCGCATCGGCACTCACAATGACGATACGCGCAACAAATCCAGCGACTCGGCTTTCGTCCTGTCGAAATTCAGCCGCGCCGAGCAGAAACTATTACCGAACGTCTTCGAAACGACCATAAATTTCATCGAAAGTTTCATGGCCGATAACTTCGCTCACGAAACTATCGACAGTTTGAAACCGCCCGTAAAATCAAAAAACCACTGAAGCAAGGGTGGGCATCGCTTCAGCGGTTATTTGACCCTTTGACGCACCCTAGAGTCCGCTAAAATCGCGAGACTTTTCGCGGGCAAAGCGTGACCCACCTCAATTCACGTTTATTGGGGTCCGCCGGTCAAAGGGGTTAGACGAGAGCCAAGTTATATTGCATTCTCTGGAGGGTAGATAGAAAATGCGCTATGGCTCACGACCTAACATAAGTTAGAATGGGGGTATAAGGTGCGTTAACTAGCCAAATGACTAGCTATACAATTCCATTATAGCACACTTCAATTCAAAAGTCAATACTTTTTCGATACTTTTTTACAAATACTCCATTTTATGTCATTAGCATAAACTTTTTGACCGCTGTTATATCGAAAACATGAACATTTTGTGATAAAATAAAAATCATGGATAAAATTACCGAAATCAACCCGCGAAACCATATTTGGCTGAAACGTTTGACGAAAATTCCACAGCCAGTATCGAAGCTTTATTACATGGGCCGACTGCCAGACAAGCAAGCGCCGACCGTCGCCATCATCGGTTCGCGCAAACCGACGGCTTATGGCCGCGAGATAACTTTGCGCTTGGCGGAGAAATTAGCGCGGCGCGGTGTGGTGATAGTATCGGGGCTGGCGCTGGGCCACGACGCGCTGGCTCATCGCGGAGCACTGAACGGCGGCGGCGTAGCGGTGGCGGTGCTGGGCACACCTTTGCCGACCATCACGCCGCGCACCAACCGCGCATTAGGCGAAGAAATCTTGCAATCAGGCGGCGCCATCATCAGTGAAATCGACAAAATCGATCAAAATAGCAAAGTTTTTTATAAAACCACCTTTCTGCAACGCAATCGCATTGTGGCCGGACTAGCCGACGTGTTGATAGTGACCGAAGCCAGCCGCCGCTCCGGCACTATGAGCACCGTGCGCCACGCGCTAGAACAGGGCAAAGAAGTCATGGCCGTACCCGGCAACGTCACGTCGCCGCTGTCGGTCGGCTGCAATATACTAATCCAGCAAGGAGCGACGCCAATCTTGTGCGTCGAAGACGTGCTCGAAAAGTTGGGCATCTTTGACGAACCGAAACAACTAAAATTACATTTCAAAGACCCGCGCGAACAAAAAATTTATGATTTGATTGCCGGAGGCCTGCGCGACGGCGACGAATTGCAACGCCAATCCGGCCTCAGCGCCAGCGAATACTTGACCGCCATCACCATGCTCGAACTCAGCGGCTCAATTCGCGGGCTTGGGGCGAATAATTGGGGGTTGAAGTAGGCGTCATTCGCCGGCACTTGAGACTTGTCATCCGCCAGCTTGACCAGTGGACCAACAAAGCTAACCAACCAAACAACGAATAGCAAACCCGTTGGCCCGATCGCCGTTGTCGGTACCAGGGTAGACGCTGCCGCTGTCGAAGTTCGTGCCATAAGTGACACCCGCTGGGCCGACCGACGAAGACCAATAGGTGCCGTACCGACCCTGACCGAAGAGGTTGGAGTAGTAGCCGCCGCTAAGAGCGCCCTGCCAAGCGCCCGTCGACAGCCACAAGTTTTGGGTGTCAGGACTAGATAGGTTGTGGTCGACGCCAGTGCCACCATTATAGGCTAGGTCAAGTTTGGCAAAGTCGTTGGTTTTATCACGCGGGCCGAATAAGCCAGATGGTAGTTTCCAATTAGCTGGACAGATGGAGCCATTTGCCGTGCCACTGGTTTGAGTGTTTAGTGCCGTACTAGCAGCTGCTGTGTAGAAGTTGTATAGGTAGCCACATTTGGTTTTACTGTTAGTGTTATAGGACAGTCCACTATTGCCGCTATCTCCGATGTTGTTTTGGCATTCGTTGGTGGTATTGGGGTTAGCTTGACGCCAAGCGTTGTATTCGTCATGGTCGGTGCCAGTAGCCGATGAGCCTATTTTGGTTAGACGGCCGGATGTGACGAATTTGCCAGTGGTGTCACGGGTACCAGAAGTGAAGTTATCCCACGCGAAGTCTACGGTTACTTCGGTACCGGTTTTTAGATTAGTGGTGGCTGGCGTTAGAGTCATGCCTTGCTCCAGCTCTAGCTTGAGATTATCAATCATCCAACAATTATTATCAGCCAACTTCCTCATTCGGTATTCTTGGTTGTCTCTGGCGTCTCTTAATGTGATGGTTTCGTTTAGTGTTAATGCATCACATTTAGCCTTAGTCATTGATTGCATGGTGGTTGAGGGGTTGTCTACTACATCATAGGTGATGTTGTATTTATAGGTGCCTGATTGTATGTCTTGTGGTACGGTGACTGCTATGGTATGGTCTTGGGTGCTGGGGCTGGTGTTTGTCTCATTAGTATAGATGTTTATGCTGTTTTCGGTTAGTTTTTCGTTGTTGAGGGTGAGGGTGATGTTGTTGGTGGTGTCACTAGCTGGAGTTTGGTTTAGTTTAGCAGAGAGGGTATAGCCGCTGTAGTTGTCGGTGGTGACTGTGGTGGTGGAGGTGGCGGTTTTAGTGAGGGGTTTAGTTTGGTTAGTTGGGCTATTATTACTGTCTTTGGGCTTATAGATGTTTATGTCAATGGCGGGGGTAACAGATGAGAGATTAGAAGTGGCTTGGGTGTTGAGAGGGTTAAGGTTGTTAGAGAGAATGGCTATGGTTGGGATGGTTAATAGGGGGAGTAGCATGAGGGATATGGTGGTGGCTTTATGGATAGTTCTTTTGGTCGTGGTTTTATTATTACGAGTAAGGATACGGACAGCGATGAGCAGTAGCAATGCGAAACTGAGTATCGATAGGGCCACGACTGTCGGTGAGAGAAAGCCTGGGCTGGTTATCCCGCCAGCATTAGGGACGCTCGGGGTGTTAACTACGTTAATATTGAGGGTTTGAGTAAGGTTCTGCATATTAGTTCTCCTTTTTTGTCTAACTGTATACCGGCATATTTTTAATATTAATATTTGGTAGGGTTAGGTCTTTGGGGGAAATTTCTGCTTATGTTTATAATTTTAACATGAAGTTTTTGGAAATGCAAGGGTTTGGGTTGTGGACCCATCGTTCGCTAGCGCCTGAATTTGTCATTCGCCGGCCGTCTCCCTCTAGTCATTCGCCGATTCTGATTGGCAAATCTAGTAGATTAATCGACTAAACAACGAACCGCACGCCCGTAGCTCCGATCGTCGTCGCCCGTACCTGAGTTGACGTAGTTACTAACGAAAAACGTGACGTAGGCGTAGTCCACCGAGTAGACCGAAGAAGACCAATAGAAGCCGTACGAACCCTGACCGCCGAG
Organism: Candidatus Nomurabacteria bacterium; assembly: GCA_031266275.1. Classification (GTDB taxonomy): domain Bacteria; phylum Patescibacteriota; class Saccharimonadia; order Saccharimonadales; family Saccharimonadaceae; genus JAISBI01. The sequence continues at coordinate 34,587 of JAISBI010000013.1, forward strand.
TCCTGAATAGTAGCCACCACTAAAAGCGCCCTGCCAAGCGCCTGCTGGCAGCCATAGCATCTGAGTATCAGGGCTGGCAAGGTTGTGGCCAACGCCTGTGCCGCCTGGTTGATATGCTAGGTCAAGTTTTCCAAAGTCGCCATTGGCACTTTGGCCACTTGGTAGCTTCCAGCCACTTGGGCAGACGGATTGTTGGGCTATGTAGCCAAGTCCTTTACCACTACTGTATTCAACTTGGGCGGCCGAGCCAGCGGTAGCGGTGTAGAAGTTATAGAGGTAGCCACAGCCGGTTTTAGAGTTGGTGTTGTAGGATACGTTACCATCGTTGAAATCGGTGCTGGTATTATTTATACAATTGGTGCTACCTGACATGACTGGGTCATTGGGGTCGTTTTGGCGCCAAGCATCATAGTTAGGAGAGGTTGAGGAAATGCTGCCATCGCGGGTATTATAGCCACTGGTGGTGAAGTTACCGGTCATACCGGCGAGGGAGGTTCCGGCACTGGTGCCGTCTTGAGTGAAGTAGATGGTTTTGCTGGTGTCAACATTAGTATTAGCTGGAGTTAAGATCATGCCGTCTGTTAGCTCTAGTTTGAGGTTATCTAGCATCCATGTATTGTTGTCGGCTAGTTTACCTATGCAGTATTCTTGGTTGTTACGAGTGTCTGTGGCGATTCCGGTGTCGCCTATGCTCCAGCTGGTCGTATTGAGGTTTTGCATGTTACCGACATTGCCTTTGAAAGTGCTGCCGGAGGCGCAGGCGATAGAGTTCTCTGTTATATCATAGATAATATTGTAGACATATGTGCCGATAGCTATGTCTGACGGCACCGTGACCGCTAGGGTGTGGTCATATATGCTAGGGCTGGTACCTGTGTCATCGGCGTAAATATTTACACTGTTGGTAGTTAATATTTCATCGTTCAGGGTGATGGTTATGTTGTCAGTGGGGTTTTGGTTTAATTTGGCGGACAAGGTATAGCCAGTGGCATTATTGGTAGTAACTATAGTAGTGCTATTGACTGTTTTAGTAGCAGGACCAGTCATGGTGTCTTTGTAAATATTCACATCGACAGTAGGGGTAACGGACGAGAGGTTAGAAGTGGCTAGAGTGTCAGGAGCGTTGTTGAAAAGAATGGTTAGGGTTGACACGGTTAGCAACGGAAGTAAAATGAGCGATATGGTGGTGATTCTATGGATAGTTTTTTTGGCGGTAGTTTTACCATTACGAGCCAGTAGATGAGCGGCGATGAATAATATAGAGACAAGACTAAGCGCGATAAGAGCTATCACGATAGGCGAGAGGAAAAACTGAGTCTGAACTCCGATCATTCCTCCAGTGTCAGGAACGCTTGGAGTGTTGAGGATGTTGATATTGAAAGTTTGGGGAAGGGTTTGCATGGGGGCTCCTTTGAGAATTATTTATATTTAGTATTTTATGTTAGTAGTTTACTACTTATGGTTATGGGTGTCAAGACCCTCAACCTGTGGACATATTTGATTTTTTATATTTTTACTGTTATAGTCAAAATAATGGCGCAGAAACAAAAGAATTTAGTTATCGTCGAAAGTCCGGCCAAAGCCAAAACTATCGAGAAGTATCTCGGGAGTGATTTTCGGGTACTCAGCAGCGTCGGGCATATTCGAGCCATCGCTGACGACAAAAGTTCGCCAAACGGCAAGGCCATCGATCCGGCGCGCGGCTTCGCTACGACTTATGTCATCGATCCGGACAAGCAAAAAACTGTCAGCGAGCTGAAAAAAGCCGCCAAAGACTCTGATTTAGTCTGGCTAGCCACTGACGAAGACCGCGAGGGCGAGGGTATCGCTTGGCACTTGTGCGAAGTTTTGGGCCTGCCGGAAAAAACCACCAACCGCATCGTTTTTCATGAAATTACTAAGCCGGCTATTGAAGCGGCCATCGAAAATCCGCGCAAAGTCGATATGAAGATGGTCGAAGCTCAGCAGGCCCGCCAGATTTTAGACCGCTTGGTCGGATTTGAACTCAGCCCAGTGGTTTGGCGAAAAGTACCAGGTGGCAAATCAGCCGGCCGCGTCCAAAGCCCAGCCGTGCGTTTGTTAGTCGAGCGCGAAAGGGAAATCCAGAAATTCGACAGTAAATTTGAATTCAAAGTATCGGCGATTTTCACTCACGCCGGCAAAGAAATCAAAGCCACGCTCGACCATAGTTTCCCGACCGAAGCAGCCGCGAAAAAATTCCTCGAAAGTTTGATAGACGCGAAATTCACAGTAGCAGACGTATCGAAAACCCCCGCTAAGCGCACACCGCCGGCGCCGTTCACGACCTCGACTTTGCAGCAAGTCGCAAACTCTCGAATCGGCCTATCTGCCCGCGCCACTATGACGGCCGCCCAACGACTGTATCAATCTGGCAAGATAACTTACATGCGCACCGATTCGCTGAATTTATCGGGGCAATTCCTCAGCGCCGCAACCAAATTCATCACTCAAGAATTCGGCGAAAAATATCATCAAATCCGCACTTTCAAAACCAAGTCCGCTGGCGCCCAAGAAGCACATGAAGCCATTCGCCCGACCAATGTCACGACCGAAACGGCCGGCCACAGCGAAACTGAAAAGAAATTATACAAATTAATCCGCGCTCGCACTCTCGCGACCCAAATGGCCAACGCCGAAATTGAAAAGACTGTTGTAAAGATTACAACAGACAGCGGCGCGACTTTTGAAGCGACCGGCGAAGTCGTATTATTCGACGGCTTCCTCAAAGTTTACGGCGAACGCAAAGACGAGGTCTTGCCCAGCCTCAGCGTCGGCGACAAATTGGTTGGCCGCGAAATCACAGCTCGCCAAAATTTTGATCGCCCGCCGGCCCGCTACACCGAAGGCTCGTTGGTTAAAGAGTTAGAAAAGCGCGGCATCGGCCGACCCAGCACCTATGCCACAATTCTCTCGACCATTCAAACGCGCGGCTACGCCGAACGCGGCTTGAATGAGGGCACGGAGCGCGAAGCTATCGAACTAAAACTGCGCTCCGGCAAAATTGCTCGCAGCATCATAACAGAGAAGACCGGCGCCGACAAAGGCAAACTCGTCCCGACCGACATCGGCATGACTATTTCCGACTTCCTGACCGATTATTTCAAACAAGTCGTCGACTATGACTTCACGGCCGAAGTCGAAAAAGAACTCGACGACATCGCCGACAGCAAACTCGAGCGCAACAAAATGCTATCTGATTTTTACGGACCGTTTCACAAATTAGTAGAGAAGTCCGACTCCATCAAACGCGAAAAAGTCGCCGAGATGCGCAAACTCGGCACCGACCCCAAAACGAAATTGCCAGTTTTCGCCCGCATCGCCCGCTTCGGCGGTGTGGTGCAGTTGGGCGACGGCGACGGCGATGACAAACCGCGCTTCGCGCCATTGCCAGACGGCGCCCGCATCGACACCGTGACACTAGAGCAAGCCCTGACCATGTTGCAACTGCCGCGCCTAGTCGGCAAAACTGACGATGACCAAGAAATCACCGCCAACATCGGCCGCTTCGGGCCCTATATCAAAGTCGGTTCGCTGTTTATTTCCATCAAACCACCCCTGACGCCATTCGACATTGACGAAAAAACCGCCCGCCAGCTCTACGCCGAAAAATTAGCTTTCGAAAAAGCCAAAAACATCGCCGACTTCGGCGACATCAAAGTCTTGAACGGCCGTTTCGGTCCTTACGTCACCGACGGCAAGAAAAACGCCAAAATCCCCAAAGACACCGACCCAAAAAAGCTGACCGAAGCGGCCGCCCGCAAATTACTCAGCGAAGCGCCAGCCAAAAAATCAGCCCGTCGCGGCCGCCAAGCCAAACGATAATGTTCACGCTTATACAATATTCCTAGTATAGAACAATATTTTATAAAAAATACTTGCAAAATGATAAAAACTATGATACAATAGAATAGATTTAAATATAAATTTTAATCGCGATAACGGTCGGCGACGGCCGTCACGCTCAAGTGGGACGAAAGGAAAACAAGTATGCTTGAGTCAAATAATAAAATAATTCAGAACACGATGAACGAGGTGATGACACTGGTCGATCGTGATCGCGAAAAAGAAATCTTGACGCGCCGTTTCGGGCTGGACGGCAATCGTGAGACGCTGGAGGCTGTCGGCGATGACATGGGCATCACGCGCGAACGGGTGCGCCAAATTGAAAAAGTAGCGCTGGAACGCTTGCGCCAAAAACTTTTCCACGATAAAAGTCCGAGCTTTAACCAAGCCGAAAAAATCATCATCAAAGAGCTGGCGGAAATCGGACGCGGCGCGCGCATCAGCGACCTGTCCAAGTATCTGCTGGGCAAATCGGATAAAATCTCGGTGGCGAATCTGCACCTCATCACAGTGCTGATACCGAAATTGACCACTTTGACAGAGAATAATAATTACTATCAAGGCGCCATCATCAGCCCAGACGAAGACTACGAAGAAAAAGACCTGCGCCGCGAAGTCGACAAAATCGTCGGCATCATTCGCACTCATCGCGAACCAGTCACGCCAGAGCAAATGTTCGAAGGCACCGACTACGAGCACCCGAACAACGTAGCGGCTCTCGCCTCGCTGTCCAAAGCCATCGCGACGCTGAACGGCAAATGGGGCCTGACCAGCTGGCCGGCCGTCAATCCGAAAAATATTCGCGACAAAATTTACGTCATCTTGGCCCAGCGCAAAAAGTTGATGCACTACAGCGACATCGCCGAATCGATTAAAAAAAGCGATTTCAAGCGCAAAAACGTCACCAAACAAGCCGTGCACAATGAACTCATCAAAGACGATCGCTTCGTGCTGGTCGGACGCGGCATCTACGCGCTGTCGGAATGGGGCTACAAAAAAGGCACCATCGCCGACGTCATCACCGACATTTTACTCGAAAACGGTGCGCCGATGGAGCGCAAAGACATCGTTAAACGAGTGCTAAAAGTCCGCCAAGTGCGCGAATCGACCATTTTGCTAAACTTGCAGAACCGCGACGAGTTCGAGCGAGTTGGCAAGGCTTTGTATACAGTCAAAAAATAGTCAGTTTTCGAGGCAAGGGAAAAGCCAGTCTGATATGTTTTTCCACGTCTCGCTGGGCACGCTCGCTTACCCGACATATTTTTCATCACACGCACTTGGCTCACCAAAAGCTAACAAGTGGATCTTTTGGCGAGCCAAATGTTGAAAAGTGTTCTGAAAAACATGTCGGGTAAGCTTTCTTTGAAATTTTCTCGTCTCACCTCAGTCAAAACAGGGATGGAGCAGTTTTTTATCAACAGGGGCGGGAGCATAACCAGTTTGACGATTACCAATTAAAATAGTGGTTAAGTATTGACTTTTAAATTAAAGCGTGCTATAGTAGAAGTATAGAGTGTGCGAGGTGGAGCAACCCGGGCATTCGTAGCAACTTAACAATTTGCGCGAATTAAACTAACCAGATGGGCATGGGTTTTCCAAAGACGGGAAATTCACGCACATTTGAAACCAACTAGTTTATATTTTTCGGGAAAATCTGCACCAAATCGAATTGTCGATAATGACATGTGTCGGTAGCTCGATTTGGTGCAAACGCGTTGTGCCAATCGTCTTCGGGAGCTTTTAGGTTTGCATCAAGCGAGCCGACTCTCAACTACCGCCGGCGGCGGTAGTGCAGTTTCATTAAGGAGGAAAACCAATGAAACAGAAGATAGACAAGAAGAGCGCCGCCGTCAAGGCGGTCTTACCCGTTTTCGTCATAATCGCCATGATTATGACGACCGTGTGGGCGGCCCCCATAAGCGTAGCATACGCAGCCGACAATACCAAAACTATCACAGGTGATGGTTATACGGCGACTGTAACGACAAGCGGCGAGTCTTTTGACGAGTCCTCTTTTAGTTACAACATCGACATCAAAGCCGCCAGTAACGCAAACGATAAAACAGTGCTCGGCTATGAGAAAAAAAACGGCGGTAAACTTTGGAAAGGAAAGGTCAAAAAACTTACTGTCAAAAAATCCAAGTACAAGCACCTTGATAACGCCGTAAATGCCTACATCAAAAAATTGGTGAAAAAAGGCACTTACGGAACAATTAAAGTGCGCGCCAAAGCTTACAAAGGCGTGAAATTTACCAATAAAGGACTGAACGCCAAAGGCGCCCGCGTCAAATGGACTGATATAGTCGGGTCCAAGTGGTCGCCAGGCCCTTACCAAAATATCGATATCAAAATCAAGTTATCGAAAAAAGGCAAGGTAAAGTCGGCATCTGGCGAAAAAAAAGGCGGTCCTGGTGGCGGGAATTGTGGCAACACGGTCCCAATTAATGCCAAAAGTCCTAAGCTGACGTGGAAAAACGTGATAATCGTAAAAGATTACACAAAAATTTCTTCCAGCTATACCGCCACGGTGGAAAGCAAGATCAAAGCCGTCATTGACGGCGATGCTAAAGCCAGTTGCCCGGGTGGACACGTCTCTGCCAAAGCCAGTTTCCGTGCCGAGGCGTGGGGGAGCTATAAGCACAGCTTCTCCATAACAGCTTCCTCGAAAGTGGAAGCCCAAAAGAAAGCTGAGACCGAGGCGAAAAAAATTAATTTAAAGGCAAAAGCCAAAGCGGCCGTGAAAGGAAAGGCTGAAGGCAACCTGATGACGAAAGCGTCAGGCTGGGCCAGTATCACTATAAAGTGCAGCAACGACAACCCAGCGCCACCGGCTCCACCCACACCGCCGGTTCCACCGGTGCCGCCGGTCCCTCCGACGCCCCCGACGCCGACGCCAGATAGGACACCGACTGTGTCGGTCGGAGACCTTGAGTGTCTTCATCTCCTCGACAACGGTGACATCGAGATCATCGCGTATGATTCCGACGGAGATACCATCGCCGTCAAGTCAATTCAGATGAGCGATCATGGGACCTACAAAGGGCCCAAGATGCAATCGTCTGAAATACTGTCTGATGGCAGTCGCCGTACCGTCTGGAAGATGAACGTGACAGCTGTACAGCTTGGCACCTGTACCTTTTCTGTAACGGTCGAGGCTAACGGGAAAACCGCAACTTCTATGGTCTCATCGATCTCTGTGATCGAGAACGAAGGAGAAGCGGTCTGGGGAGACCCGAATTTGGACTGAAAAACAGGTCCAAAAACTTGGGGTGAAACATAGACCCAAGCAATAACTAGTTGGTTTTCGGCTGGGAGTAAAGATTTATACAATCAAGGATTCTGGAGTCCGCATGATTGGTAAGTACTTTGCTCCCGCCGTTTACCAGAGAGAAACAGAAGATCCGTGCCCATTTGGTTAAGCATATTAAAATATTATTGAAAGGAGAAACTATGAATATAGTTAAAATTTTAAGTTCAGGTATCGCGACTTTGGCCCTAATCGGCGGAATGGCTATCCCAGCTTTTGCTGAGCCGGCCGCTATGGGTCAGATTGAAATGGGCGATATCATGCGATTAAATCATCGCGACAGCACCGATTATCAGCGCACTTTGAGCGCGGCAATCGGCGAGGAAATTCAAGTGCGCGTGCGCATTTGTAACATCGGTTCGGGCAGCCCCGAAATCAACAACGCTGCTTTGAAAAGCGTGCGCGTGGCAGCGACGCTTGACGGTCTCAGCACCAGCGCCAGCATAACTGCGGAAAACGCGGTTAATGAGGGCCCCGTGACAGATACTGTCAACGTCACAACTACCGCTCCGGCTCACTTGGAATACGTGGCCGACTCTTCGCGAGAATATAAACACATCGGCGCGGTCGATGCGGGCACTTGGCAAAAAGTTGAATCTTTCACCGGTGACGTGATGGCCGACGGCGGCGCGCTATTGGCTGAAGACGTGCAACTTGGTTGTGCCAATGCGCAACTGATTGGCTACAAAGTGAAAGTCGTGGCCGACGAAACGTCAATGTGCACGATTCCGGGCAAAGAAAATCTGCCGGCTGACGATCCCAACTGTAAAGTGGACCCGACGCCGACACCAACCCCCACCCCGACACCAACGCCAACCCCCAATACCCCGAGCACAATCGCTTCGACCGGTCCGGGACTGTTGGCCATCGGCTCGGCCTTAGCGGCGGGCGGTTCGGCTTTTGGCCTCAGCAAATTTGCTGGACGCAAAAATTCGCGCAAATAATTGCACCGAAGTTGCTAGACAGAAGTGAAAAAGACCTCTCAAGAGAGGTCTTTTTCTGTTATTGACATTATATCTCATATGAGGTACAATGGGCCATATGGGATTATTTGATAAAAAAACTACAAACACAAAGGCCGTTCTGCTGTCCCTTGAGATACCGAAGAATAACGATAAAAAAGAATTGGCGGCGGAGCAGCTTTTTGCTTCGATTCACGGCATTTTGCGCGACCGCAAAGAGTTGCGGCTGTCCGGCGGCGTGCAAGAGCACATCAGTTTTGAAATGGCTTCGAGCGGCAAATTAATTCGTTTCTACGTCTGGGTGCCGGAGTCGCTCAAAACATTCGTCGAGGGCCAGATTTACGCGCAGTATCCTAGCGTGCAAATTCACGAAGCCGACGAGGACTATGCCCGACGGGCCGTGACTGGCAACACCATCGCCAGTGCCGAAATAAATTTGACGGACAATGAGTTTTTGCCCATCAAGACGTTTCAAAGTTTCGAAGTCGACCCATTAGCTGGCATCACAGCCACGCTGTCGAAATTGCACAGCGACGCCGAAGAAGTTTGGATTCAAATTTTGGCCCGTCCAATCAATGACAGCTGGCACGTCGGGGCGGCCAACGTCGTCAAATCAATCAAAAGCGGGCAGGGATTTAATTTAAATTTGGGTCAATTAGGCCAATTAGTTTCGCTGCTATCCAAACCGCTCGACCCGAACGAAAAGCCAGAATTATCCGAACGGGCCAAGACTCAAGTCGCAGAAATCGAGAAAAAATCCACCAAGCTCGGCTTCCAAGTCAAAATCCGCGTCGGCTATATCGGCCCCGACCAAACCAGCGCCAAACTGCAGCTGCAGTCGGTCGCTGGCGCTTTCAAACAATTCAATTCGACCAATTTGAACGGCTTCAAATTATATAATACGCGCTACGGCGCCGACAGTTTGACAGCCTACCGCACCAGAGAGTTTCCCATGCGCACCGGCTATATTTTGAACAGCGAAGAGCTGGCCAGCGTCTATCACTTGCCGCATACTAACGTCGAAACACCGAACGTAGTTTGGGCGAATTCGAAAACCGCCGAACCGCCGTCAGGGCTGCCGATTTTCAATGGCGACGGGGAACATGATGACGAAATTTCCGCTTTTGGCATCACCGATTTTCGCGGTATGCAGCAGCAATTCGGCATTCACCGCCGCGACCGCAACCGTCATATTTACATCATCGGCCAGACTGGCACCGGTAAATCTGGATTGTTGGAGCTGTTGGCGTTGTCGGATATTTATCATTCGCAGGGCTATGCCATCATCGACCCGCACGGCGACTTCGCCGTCAATAACTTGCACTTCATTCCGCCACACCGTATCAAAGACGTGGTTTATTTCAATGCATCGGACGTCGAATTTCCATTGGCTTTCAATCCGATGGAATTGACCGATCCGGCACTCAAAAACAATACTTGCTCGGAAGTGGTTGGCGTGATGAAACGCATGTTCGGCGACAGTTGGGGGCCGCGCCTCGAAAACTTGCTCCGTTATACGATTTTGGCGCTGCTCGAATATCCCGACTCGACGATGCTCGACATCACGCGCATGCTGACTGATAAAAAGTTCCGCGAAAAAGTTTTGCGCGAAGTCAAAGACATCGTCGTCCTGCAATTTTGGCGCGTAGAATGGTCAAATTGGGGCGACAAAAACCAAGCCGACGCCATCGGGCCGGTGCTTAACAAAGTCGGCGCTTTCGTGGCCAACTCAACCATTCGCAATATCATCGGCCAGCCAAAAAGCTCATTTAACATCCGCGAAATCATGGACGGCGGCAAAATTTTAATCGTCAACCTTTCAAAAGGCTTAATTGGCGAAGACAACGCCGGAATTTTGGGCTCGTTTTTCGTCACGAAAATTCAACTGGCCGCGATGGGCCGCAGCGACATCCCGAACGTCGAAGACCGCCGGCCGTTCTATCTCTACGTCGACGAATTTCAAAACTTCGCCACTGATTCTTTCGCGGTGATTTTGTCCGAAGCCCGCAAATACGGCCTGTGCTTGACAGTCGCCAACCAATACATTTCACAAATGAGCGATACGGTGCGCGAAAGTGTTTTCGGCAACGTCGGCACGCTGCTGTCGATGCGCGTCTCGGCTGACGACGCCACCAAAATCGAAAAACAATTCGCGCCGCAATTCGAATCAAAAGATATTTTGTCGATGAACAATCGGCACTTCGTGGTCGACATGATAATCAACGGCGAAAAAATGCAGCCGTTTTCCGGCGTGACATTGTCGCTGCCGCCGCGCCAAGACAGCCATATCGACCAAATCGTCGAATACTCCAGAGAAAATTATTCCAAACCGCGCATGGTGGTCGAACAAGAAATCGCCGAGAAAATCGACATCCCGCTGGAACTGCATTCCAAAACTCAGCGCCGCGCCATTCGTAAATCCGAAAGGGAAGACGGGGATGCGGGCCAGCCAGAGAAAAACACTTCGCCCAGCGGCAAAACCGGCTCGCAAACCGTCCTGCCGAAAAGTTTCAGCCTGCTCGGCGCCACCGAAACTATTGAAAAACCAGCAACCGATAAAGCCACCGCCAATAAACAACCGGCCGCCGAAAAGTCGGGTCCGAAGCCAAAGAGGCACCCTCGCTCACATAATCGCAACAAAAACAGGGAAGCCCAAAATTCGACTAAGCCAACCCGCAACGCTACTTAATCGGCAAAGTCAACTCATATATTTTCTTGCTCAGCCCGTACAGGCTCTGCACGCGATTTTCCAATTTATAATAATGCCGAATATAAGCGCCCGTCAGCACGAAAACTATTAAATCCAGCAGAAATATCAGGCCAAAGAAAATCAAATCGGCCGGCAGGGCAGTGCCGTCGGCCGCCATCTGCCAATCGGGCGGGAAATTCGCCAGCAAAACCCCTGTCCCGACGAATAGCAAAATCATCAGGCTCGAGAAAAACAGCGTCACACGCAAATGCACTGAGCGTTCGGCCTGAAAATTAGCAATCGCCCCTGTTTGATATTCGCTCAGGTCGCGAATTGCCCGCTCTGTTGCTTCCCTGTTAGTTTTCGCCAAGCGCGCTTTGAGCAGCTCGCGGTAGCGTTTCTCGACATATTTGCGATGATAGATGATAGCTTTTTCCATGATGACTCAATTATACCATGACGAAGCGAGCAAACAAAATAAGCTCGTTCCAAAGCTGGTGAAAGGCGGGAATTTATTAATCAATTAGCAATTGACAAAAAACAATGGCAGCCGGCGCGGGCAGGTGCGGCGACAAAATTTAATTATTTTTCTATTTAATTATTCGCGGGGAAATCGCAGCTGAAGATTGGTGAGAAAAGGTATGTCGTATCGTCTTTGTTCAAAATATGCTATGTCGCACAATATATCTTTTGCGACATTTTTAGGGGTTCGGATTTGGGCTGCGCGCTGCCACGCCATATGTGTCTTAGCCACACTATGTGCGCACGCGCAAGCCTCAGCACACGTCTTGGCGCCCTGCAAGGAAAGACACTTCGTTCTTATAATTAATACGTTCTCGTTGCAAACCAATTCAACCCGCATAAACATTACGCGCCATAAGCACTCCCGACCACACTCCCCCAAAAGCCACCACCAAGCATCAAAACAGAGGCCGCCGCTGTTACTTGACGTCATGCGAAGTTCATTGTAAAAAATACTTTTCCACAGCCCCTGCCCCATTTTTCACACCCACTTTTCACGATTTGACTTTTCACGCTTACCATGTTTATTTAATATTTTTCCAACCAAAATTTTCACTCCACTCCCCCACCCCTCCATAACAGAAAAATGCCTTCTCCCCCTCTCATCTTCGCTATAACTTCTATAACATATTTTCTTTACTCGTAGGACTCATAATATTTTTTAAGATTTAACTGCTAATGACGCACCGAACAGACATCCCATTATATTTATGATCACCATTAGATGTCGTTACGCTAATAGAGCCGCTGTAAACGATGTTAAGATAGTAAGCGGCTTGGACGGAATAAACCGTAGCTGTCCAATATCTCCCATAATTTGTCTGCTGGTACAATCCGCCGCCTGGCAAAAAGTATCCGGCGGGAGTTACGTGAAAAATAATAACAGCAAAATTACTACCCGAACCACTTACTGAATAAACAGCACTAAATTCTGTACGAGTTGGTAGCTCCCAACCATCCGGACATAGCTCTATACCAGCGCTGGCAACGTTAGTATTGGACGAATTATTACTGCAACTACCACTAGCACTGCCTAAAGCAGCGCACCAATTGTAGAGGTAACCGCATTCGGTGTAGTCGAGCAATGCTGCGGTGGTGCGATAGGAAGTGTCACAGCGGCTACCGTTATATTGAGTGACATCAGTGTTGGTGGGATCAACCCATTGTTTTTGTTTGTTGTAAGGTGGGTCGGCCCTGTCCCAATAAGTAGAAGAGGCATTGGTGCCACCACTAGCGCTTGTACTACCAGCTCCGCTGGTTAATTGCGTGCCAGCCTCGCTTCCACCATAAGCTAAATTCGTCAACATCCAGCAATTATTATCACTAAGCTTGCCTATGTAGTAATAATGACCGTCACGGTCGTCCACGATTGCGGTTTCGCTCGTCGGACAATTGGATTTGGTTACGTCTTGCATAACCGCAGCAGCCCCCACAAAACTCCAACTCCCAGTCGTTGCGTCAGACTGTGTTACCCCGTTGCCGATTACGCACGAATAGTAAAGCGTGTTAGAGCCCACTGTAGTGTTGTAATCTGTTCCGCTGGCATTGGTAACTGCATCAGCAGCAGCGCCCCATTGGCAAGTGGCCCCAGTGGAGACAACAGTAATCGTGGTAGCTCTGGCAGGAACATCAATGGCGCTATCAGCAGGTACTGTGGCTGGAATGGCTGGAGGTAAATACCTATATGTATAAGCATTGGCTAGGGCGTATTCTCCGCCCCACGTCTTTATGATGATGTTGTATACACCTGG
>JAISBI010000020.1 GCA_031266275.1 Candidatus Nomurabacteria bacterium
GATTTGTTTCATTTTTTTATATACACCCTCTTTGTTATTTGTTGTTATACCCTTTTTGTTGTTGGTTATGGTTACATTATATATGATAAAATTTGTTGTGTCAAGGGTTTTGGGGGAAAAATAATTTGTGCTATAATGCTAACATATGTATCTATTCATCCTTGGGCGGCAGCCGGAATTATCTTTGGCGGAACTGGGCGCTGTTTTCGGTGATGTCGAGACGGTTTCACCACAAGTGGCTGTGGTGCGGACTGAACAGACGCCGGATATTGACCGATTGGGCGGCGTGCGCAAAGTCGGCCGCGTGATTTCTAGCCAGCCGAAAGATGTTAACCGGTTTTTGCTCGACTATTTTCAGGATAAGCCGGCCGGCAAATTGACTATTGGCATCAGCCAGTATGGCAAAGGCGCGACGGCGGATGGCGGGCGAAAAATCGGGATTTATTTGAAAAAACAGCTCGGGCGTTCGGTGCGTGTCTTGCCAAATTCTGGGGCAGAGATTTCCGACGCAGCGGCTCTGGGAAACAAGCTCGGCTCTACGCCGAATAAGGTCGAGATTTTGATAGTTTATACGAAGAACGGCCCTCTGATTGCCGAACTCACCGGAGTGCAAAACCTGAATTTTTATACTTTGCGCGATCGCGGTCGACCGAAACGTGACGCTCGAAACGGCATGTTACCACCGAAATTGGCCCAAATCATGATAAATTTGGCGTCGGCCGGAAACTCAGGCCGAGACACTTGGTTGTTCGATCCATTTTGCGGCACCGGCGTCGTTTTGCAAGAAGCGATATTGATGGGCATGAACGCTGTCGGCAGCGATATAAATGCCAAGATGATTGACTTTTCTGGGCAAAATCTGACTTGGGCGGCAGAAAAATTCCACTTAAATCAGCAATTCAAATTATCCACCGCTGACGCTACGACACAGAAATGGACACAAAAACCTAATCTCGTCGTCAGTGAGACATATTTGGGTCAACCGTACGCTTCCTCGCCACCGCTAGAAAAATTAAACGAAAATATCACCACTTGCAATCTGATTATCGAAAAATTCTTGCGGAACCTACATGACCAAATCAACTTGGAGACCAGCATCTGTATCGCCGTGCCAGCTTGGTATACGAGTGGCAAAAACTGGCACTTGCCGATGCTCAAAGACATCGAAAAACTGGGCTACAAGAGGTTGAATAAAAACTTGATTTATCACCGCGACGAGCAAATCGTCGGACGCGAAATATTAGTATTGCAAAAAGTTTGAATATTTGTTATAATTAACCGGAAACCTACAGAAAAGGAGTATAAATATGTCACATGTCAAAGCGGGCGGTACCGCTAAAAATGTTCACAGCAACGCTGGCCAACGGCTAGGCGTCAAACGCTTCGGCGGGCAAAAAGTTCGCGCCGGCGAAGTTATCGTGCGCCAAGTCGGCGCCACCAAAGTCGCCGGATCGGGCACTTACGCCAGCCGCAATTTCACCATTCACGCCGAAAAAGACGGCGTCGTCAAATTTGTCGAGAAAAAAGTCCGCCACTTCACCGGCAAGACCGTGCGCCGCACCGTAGTTACTGTTGAATAACTACCACAACCGCAGAAAGCAAATCCTCCGCACAGACGGAGGAATTTTCTCAAAAACAACAACTATCTAAACCAAGCCGAGCCGGTTCTTAATATGGTTAACCACGTCGCCAATCACCACTTGCGATTTAATCAAATATTCATCAGCGCCCAAATCAGCCGCCCGCTCCATATCTTTAGGCTGGCTGAGAGCAGTCAGCATGATGACGTTGACATCTTTTGTCTGAGGTGCGTTGCGCAAAATATCTAGTACGTCAAATCCGTTAATTTTTGGCATCATGACGTCAAGCAGTATCAGATCCGGCATAAAATCAATCACTTCAGTCAAGGCTTTTTCGCCGTCTTCACTATGCAAAACCTCAAATCCCTCCAGTTCCAAGCGAGATTTATAAACCTGTGCCAAAGCCAAATCGTCTTCGACTAACAGGATTTTCTTCTTTTTTGCACTTTCTTCACTCATAACATAACCTTTATACTCTCTATTCTAACATTACTTTTTCAAAAATGCAATACTTTCGTTCAATTGATTATCCACACGATTTTGCTGATAAGCCGCACCGTCGAACTCCACCTCGATGTCTGGCGCTAATCCATCGCCGGAAATATTATGTCCGTTCGGCGTATACCATTTGGCGATGGTCAGTTTCAATCGCCCGCCGTCAAGCAATGGCATCAACGCCTGCACCACGCCTTTGCCATAAGTTTTCGTGCCGAGCAACTGAGCCGCGCCGTTGTCGCGCAAAGCCCCCGCCACGATTTCCGACGCCGACGCGCTGTAACCATTGATTAAAACAATGGTCGGGATGCCAACCAATGTCGCCGGACCGGACGAAGTCATCGTGCCGATAGTACGCAAAGAATTTTTCTGTTCGACGATTTTTTCACCATAGTCCAACCACAGCCCCGCCACATCTTCTGCCGCATTGACGTATCCGCCGCCATTGCCGCGCAAGTCCAAAATAATACCTTTGACATTTTTACTCTTAAATTCATCGGCGGCTTGAGCAGCCAAAGTCGATGTGTCGCCGTCGCCGAAGCGCGAAATGCGCATATAGCCGATGTCGCCGTCTTTGATTTCCCAACGCACGCTCGGGTCATTGATGCGTTCGCGCGTGATTTCTTTTTCCAACACTCCCGACCCGCGTATCAAAACCAACTTCACTTTTGAACCAGCCGCGCCGCGAATTTTGGCCACGCCCTCTTCGGTCGACCAATTAATCGAGTCTGCATCATCGACACGTGCGATGACGTCCCCCGCTAATAATCCGTTTTTATCCGCTGGACTACCGTCGACGACCGACAGAATCGTCAATTGATCATTGTTGCGCCCCAATTCCGCACCAATTCCCTCGAATGAACCCTCCAAGCTATCTAAAAATTCTTCTGCTTCCGTATCAGTGAAATAAGTCGAGTACGGGTCGCCCAGCCCATCAACCAAGCCTTTTTTGGCGCCCTCAATTAATTTCCCCGAGTCAATTTCCCCATCATATTGGCCTTTGATAGTACTGTATAATTCGTCCAAACTCGAATAATCGAGGTGTTCTGGCGTAACGGTGCCAGTGCGTTCATAGTAACCGTAGCGAAAACCGCCATAAAATCCCAAGCTGAGCGCCATAATCAACAAAAATACTAAGCCTATTTTTGAACGCTTTTTTGGCCCATCGTCCTCTGTCGTGAATAGCTCTTGATTAACTTTCATCTATTCTCTATTATCCCCCGAAATATAAATATGTGTATTCGCTCGGGTTGACATTGTAGCGCTCAGTATATCGACCGTCGACCCGCCAATTGAATTCCGACAGATTGATAGTGCCGTTCGAGTTGACGCTCTCGACCCAAATCGCGTGGCCATAAGCTCCCCAAGTAGCGATGCCGACGACGCCGGCTTTCGGCGTGCTGCTGACCGGAATTCCAGCCGCATGAGCATTGCCAATCCACTGATAAGCATTGCCTTTGCCGCCCCAATACGGCATGTTGCCATAAGCTTGATGCACTTTCCAAGCCGCATAAGAAACGCATTCGCGATTATACATACCCCAAGGATCGACTAAGCAATCTTGACAAGCATTGTAAAGGTACTCTGGATAACCGCCCCGACCTGGATCGCCGGCCGAAATCGTACCGCTGCCGTGCGCGGCGTTCTGGGCGCGGCGCAAAGACCGCTCTTCTTCTTTGATGCGACTGTTTTCGGTAGCCTGCGCATTATATTCCGATTCGCGTCCCGACCATAAATTGACGATGGCTTGCTGCTCAGCCTGCATAGTCGCGACTTGGTCACGCCGAGCTTGATTATTAGTGCGGCGTATCTCAGCGTCCCGACGGTTAGTTTCCAGCGTCGCTTTCGTCACCTTGACGTCATCTGCGATGACTTTGACTTTCTTCTTCACGCTGTCCTGCTGAGCCTGACGATTAGTGAAGTCACCCACCGACTGCGAACTAGCCAAAACTTCCAGCGGTG
Source organism: Candidatus Nomurabacteria bacterium (assembly GCA_031266275.1). Classification (GTDB taxonomy): domain Bacteria; phylum Patescibacteriota; class Saccharimonadia; order Saccharimonadales; family Saccharimonadaceae; genus JAISBI01. Next base: position 4,038 of record JAISBI010000020.1, read on the forward strand.
TCGTCTCGCTCTCAAGATATAATTTTGTAATCGTCTTCGACAAAATAGTCTTCAAAGAATTCAATTTGACTTCCGCCGCATCAATCTGAATTTGCAACTGCAAAATTTCCTCTTCATTTTTATTAATCTCCGCCTGAATTTGCGCCACTTCCGAAGCCAATCGATTGACCTCGCCCTGATAAGTCCCCTTCTGCTCGGCCGCCTTAATAGCCTGCTCGCGCGCCGCCGCCTCTGCCGCCTCTGCCTCGCGACAACGCTGCGAAACGCAGAGACTGTCCGCATAAACATTCGTCGACTCCGAGAAATTCAAAACCGCCACGCCCGAAACCACCACCGCCACCGCGCTGGAAATCACTAAAAATCTGTTTATTTTCTTCATCATACTTTTATTTTAGCATAAATTCGATGAAATGCAAATCACTTGCCCACTTGACCGACGAACCTACTTCGTCAATTGACATTTAAAACACAACGAACAGCAATCCCATAATACTTGGCGAGATTGTTGGCAGGGTTCACAGTGCCTGCTGAGTTAAGATTGTAAGCATCGCTAGCACTAGAGTAAGCCGAAGATGACCAATAATAGCCGTTGCTACCTTGGGCATGTAGATAATTGTTAGGATACGCATATCCCGACCTAACTACGCGAAAGGCTGAGTTGGGGCCATACATTTTAGCACTGCTGCCTAGAGAGGAATAAAGATCACCAAATTCGGCGGTGCTGGCCCAGCCAGTAGGGGCGGTCCCTACATTACCCGCACTTGGCAAATGCCAACCGGTAGGACAAATAGAATCATCGGCGATATTGCTCGTCGTACTGCCAGTGCCAGTGCCGGCAGTAGCACCGTACCAGCTGTAAAGATAGCCACAATTACGGATGGAACCCACAGTATTATGACCTGAATCACCTAGATAGGCAATAGCATCGGTGGCAGTTTCTGCGTAGCCAAAAGAAGCGCATGCTCTAGTAGACGTAGAATAAAACGTTTGGGTGGAATCAGCTGGATTCAAGTAGTAGGATCCAGACGCGCCAGTTTTAATATTATTTACATATGCTCCATACGCCTTAGCATAATTACTTATCATCCAACACCTATTGTCGGCTAGCTTGGCGATGGCGTAGTATTTGTCGACGTAAGTGGTAGTGCCCGGTATCAGGTCGTTTTCTTTGACGGCTGATAC
>JAISBI010000003.1 GCA_031266275.1 Candidatus Nomurabacteria bacterium
CCGGCAAAAGAGTCATCAGCGCCGAAAACGCCCGAAACTTACGACCGAAGAAGCTGAAAAGCTAAAGTTTATAAAGTTTGAGGCCCAGACTGTTGCTTTGAACGCAAAAAGTGCTATACTATAGTTGTAAATAACATAAGTCTAAACGAAAGGGCAAAAGCCATGAGCAAGAATACTAAAAACTCCAAACCTAATAAAGTATTAAACCGAACCCAACGAGAGAGAGAGAGAGAGAGAGAGAGAGAGAGAGAGAGAGAGTAGGTTTTGCTTCTCGTTTTAGTTTAGGCAAACGAGTTGGTAAGCTAAATAGTCATAAAGCTTGGTTTATCATTACAGCACTATTAGTTGGTGCTGCTTTTATGATTGGCGTTAGTATTGGTAATAGTGCTAATAGTGCTAGTCCGAGTGGGACTAGTATACCAATCAAAAAGGGCGGAACAGGTGCTACTAAGCCCAGTGACGCAATGCAAAACTTGTTGCCAGATTTTGCTAGTAATGCTGGCAAGGTGCTGGGTTCTACTGGTTCTGGGATTGGCTGGGTGGCGCAGACTGGCGGCGGCAATTCGGCTTATATGACCCCTGATTATTCCAGTATGGGCACTAGTAATATCTTGACAATTAGTGGCAACACAGGCACGTGGACGGCGGACAAATTGGGTTATATTACCTGTTCTACTGTAACAACTGGCGCTGGTCAAAGTGGTATGTATATAAATGTTAATGGAAAAAGAGTTCTCTCTCATTATGTTTATCCAGTTACGCAAAATGATGTCCGAACGACAATACCAGTGGCAGAAAATGACAGCGTTGTGGTTACTGCGGTTGGCACTCTCACTAGTTTTGGTTGTTATTTCATTCCCCCCAAATATTCCACTCCGCCCACGCCGATTGTGGTGGAGGGCGGCGATTATAAAACTGCGGAACAGGCGGTGATGGTGAATGACGGCGGCACGGTGCGACCGAAATTGTGGGTGGACGGCGTTTCGCAGATTTATCAAAAGACAATTGCGTGGACAAGCGTGAACGTGTCTGCGGATACTGCTGTGAAATTTGCGGACGCAGGCGATGTAAAATTAGTCACGAGTTCAGAGGCGATAAGTTCATTAGGAACTACTGGAGCACCAGTGTATGTGGCTGGTGGCACGGACTTGACAATGAGAAATAACTATTCATCTGCGTGGGTGGCGGGCGCTCAGTGGTATATTACTATTCAATATATTAAGAATTAAGGGCTAAAAGAAAGCTGGCAACGTATATCGTTGCCAGCACGAGTGCCGATTGGTCGGGGACATGAGAGCTATTCGCCTTTGGCTTTGGCGATGGCCGCTCTGACAGTTCTGGCCAGCGAACTGTACAGGGGAAATTCGGGCTCCGGCTTCCAGTTGCAACCGAAATCATAGCAGAGATTTTTGTGAATCGTCCGCAGGTTCGGCAGAGCTTCCGACTCGGCTCCGACCACCATATTCCAGCCGCGCTGTGAAACGCGTTCGGAATAGCGCCCCAGTTCAACTACTGTGTCTTGGGCGTAGGAGCCGGATTTGGCGGGGCGCGGATTTCTCTTGCTTTCTCTGGGAATCCAGAACAGCAAGCAACCATGTTCGGCCGCATGGTTGATAAATGCGCGCTCCCAGTGGGTTTGATTTTCAAACCTCACTTTGCCGTCCGACTTGACCAAATACTTCTGTAGCTTTTTGTCTTCGCCGTAACGGCAAGGACAGGCCACGAAGCATTCTGGGTCATAGGTCGCGAGATGAGCAATCGCTAAGCGCTGCCAATCATCGCCGCCGGATATCGGCCCAGCCAGAAAGTAGCTTCTGGCTCCGGCCGGAATCGACACCGACCGCATCGGAACTATCAAATTTAAAATTGCCATGTTGTATTTACACCTCCTGTGCAACACTTATAGCCGCTACAATCACGATTAACTGCAGAGCTAAAAATTCCGACCGAAATTCTTGGTTCTGCAGTTGGCGACTCATGACAACTCACAGCGAGCAGACCGTAGTCCACTTGTTCTTCATTGTATCACACTTCGCCCAAAAAGTCAAGTCTGGACGCTGCATCAGCGGTGAAACAGCCCTATTCTTTGGTCTCGGCCGGAGCAGTTTCGTCAGTTTCGGCTTCGGTCGTTTCGGTGGTTTCGGCGCCCTCTTCGGCTGGTTTTTCTTCCTTATTCTTCTCGTCCAGCGCGGCGTTTTGGGCGGCGATGACGCTCGGTTCGAAGACACTGGCGATGGTCAGCTCCGGATTTTCATGCAAAATTTCCACGCCGGCCGGTACGATGATGTCGGAAATCAGCAATTTGTCGCCGTGCTTTTCCAGCTTGGCGGCGGAAACCGTCAAAGCTTCCGGCAGGTCGGCTGGCTTGGCTTTGACTTCGACGCGTTCGATGTCTTGCAGGATAATTAATCCGGATTTTTTCGCCACTGAATCGTCTTCGTCCGTGATGTGCAGCGGGATTTCGGTTTTGACGATTTGGTCGGCCGCGATGGCTTGGAAATCAACGGCAATCGGCGTGCGCTTGACGACGTCGCGTTCGACAGATTTAATCAGCACATTGATGGCTTTGCCGTCGACCACTAGGTCAATCGGCGTATGAGTGCCAGCGGTTGCGATGATTTTTAACAGCGGGTTCATTTCGATTTGCACGTTAATTGGCTCTTGCTTGGCGCCATAGACGACGGCTGGCACGATGCCCCGTGCTCGCAGTTTCTTCAGTTTCTTTCCCTGTAATTCGCGTTTTTCAATACTTAAAATGATTTTATCTTGACTCATATTCTCCTTCCGTTTCCAACTATCATATCATATATTTTTGATGAAGTCTACCACCTGCGGCGGATTTCCGCTCATCGAGATGACGGTCAGCACCGGCTGGGCAGTTTCGTCGTGCAGTTTGAACCACATTGCCACGCCTTTTTTCAGTTGCTGCAATTTTTTCGGCGTGATAGCTGCCACGCCGTCGCCGGCTCGGTCGTTGCGGCGGTATTTCACTTCGTGAAAGTAAATCTCGTCGGCTCGGCGACTAATGATGTCTATTTCGCTGACTTTGGTGCGCCAATTTTTTTCTATAATAGTGTGGCCGTTTTCGGACAGGTACTGCGCCGCTGCCGCTTCGGCTTGACGGCCGATGGTGTCTTGGATTTTCGGCCGTTTCGCAGACGGCGCGAGCGGCGCGAAGCTTTGACGATGAATGGGCGTGGCGCCGTGTTTTTTGATGGCGTCGAGATGTTGCGCTGTGCCGTAGCCGACGTGGTTTTCGAAACCGTGATTTGAAAAACAGACAGCGACTTTTTTCATATAATTGTCGCGCGCGACTTTGGCAACGATGGACGCGGCCGAAACTGCTTTGATGCGGCCGTCGGCCCTAATCATAGTCGTCGATTTCGGATTGTCGGGCAAGAGATTGATGTTGCCGTCGATGATGATTTGGTCGTAGTCGGCATCGATTTGAGCAACAGCCCTACTAGCCGCCAATTTCAAAGCTCCCATGATACTGATTTGGTCGATGACTTTGGCGCTGGCCCAACCAACGCCGATGGCCGCCGCGTGTTTTTTGATTTCCACGTCCAATTTTTCGCGCTGGCGGGGCGTCAATTTCTTCGAATCGGTCAATGAATCATACCAATCTTCACCGTCAAACGATGTCAAAATCACCGCGCCGACCGCTGTCGGCCCAGCCAGCGAACCGCGCCCGACTTCGTCAATCCCCAATGTCTTCATCGTCATAGTATTCTGCGTCGTCATCTTCGTAGTATTCCGCATCGTCTGCTTCGGCAGCCAGCGCTTCCAAAACGTCTTCGTCCAGCAAATTATTATCAATAAACAGCGCGAACATTTCGTCTTCGGACATGTCGAAACCGGTGTAGCGCCCCGTTTCCCTGCCGTCGCGCACGATGAGCAAAGTCGGATATTCCGACACACCGGCTCGCGTCAAAGCGACGTCGATATTGCTGTCGCCGCGCTCGACCGCCGTTTCCGGATTGAACATGAACAGTTCCGGCGCGCCAGCTTTCATCATGCCGGTCATCATCGCGACCGTCGTCAAATAGTCCGAGCATTCGTCGTCGGCGAGGCATTTATTGTCGAAAAACAATACTACGCCGGATTTTTTATTAACGTACAAATCCAATATTTCCGAACCGCGCGTCAATTCGTCATCGAAGCCGACTTCTTCGCTGGCCTCGCTGTTCATTTGGTCGATTTGGCTGTTCAAATAAGCTCTGACGCCGAAATAGGCGCCGGTGATGATGCCGGCCAAAACCAGCGCGCTAATCACGATGACGACCACCCAATCGCTGATTGAAAATCTCGTATTTTTCATGTCTTTCATTATACCAAAAATCTATTGTTTTGTAACGGCATAGACGATGGTCCGATCGGAATTAGCTTGGTCGGCCTGCGCCCACTGCCCAGAATTGACGATTAAATTGAGGCCTTTGGCGGCGTCGCCGAACGGCAGTAAAATATCGTCGATTTTGATATCGGACAAGCGCACAGTTTCGATTTTGGCGACTTCGTAATTGACTTTCAGACCATCGCCGCGCTCGATGGTGATGCGGTCGCCGGTTTTGAGTTTGGCGATTTTCGTGAAAGCGCCGGCTTGAGTCGGGCCGGAAATATGGCCGTTCAAAACCATCGCGCCAGCTTCGCCCGCCCGCGCCGATTCGCTCAGCCAATTGACATCGAAGATATTATCCGGCACATCGATGCGGCCGTATTCATCTTTGCCGGCGCCGATGATGCGCGCGTCGACGTTAATCGAATCGATTTTGATATAGCGCGGTTTGGTGCGGGCGACTTTGTGGTTCAGCCGCTCTTGATTGGAAATCGGCTCTTCGTTGACTTTGGCAATCGCGTCATAAACGGCCGCCTCGCGCGGTTTTTCCATGTAAGCTTTCATTTCTAGGTTGGTTTTCACGGTGTCATAAGCCAAAAACGCCATCGCCACGACCATGACGCCGGCTATGGCGAAGCGCAGTCCACCCAAGCGCTTGGGCGATTCCGACTCTTCTTTGAGCATCTCGGCGATGCTTTCTTCGGCTGCGCGGAGCTTTTCTGCTTTCTCGATACGTTTGCGCTCTTTGCGCAGCTGCCTTTTGCTCGTTTTGGCTGGTTTCGGCACCGGTTGTTCCGCTGTCTGCACGGGCGCGCCGACTAGCGCGTCGTTTGCTAGAAAGTTCGGCATCACATGTTCTTCTTTGCCGCGCAAGTCTAATAGGTCTTTTTTCGCAGTTTCGCTTTTCACGGCCACAGTCTCAGTTTTGGCCGGTGGTTGCTCGGTTGTCGAGGGCGCCATAGGAGTGACTGGCGGTTGAATTAGCGGCGGTGGGGCTGTTTCCTGAACCGCTTCCAACTTGATTTCACTATAATTTTCCCCGAAGTCACTCGCGTCAGCTGGCATAATCGGTTCGTGCTTGATTTCGTCAATCAAACTCGGCTCGGCCGGCGGCGCCATGTCCAAATCGCCATCGAGGCGCTCTTCCAAAACACTCGAGTGGTCGAGCACGTCGAACATCTTGTCAAATTTTTTATTCTTGGCGGTGTTAGGAATTTTGGGCGCCCTACAAGAATCGCGCTCTGGGACTGAAATCCGACCGCGTACAGATGTATTGTTTATTAACTTTCTGTCTTTACTCATGTAAAAAATACCCTCGTGTTGTACACTTATGCACGATTATAGCACAAGCAAATTGACTAGTCAAGCTTTTTCACAATTTTTACGATATCATTATTTGACAATTCCGCCACCCAAGCACAATTCGCCGTCATAGAACACGATGGACTGGCCGGCCGCGATGGCACGTTCTGGGGTTTTGAATTTGACCGACAAGGTGGTCGAGCTCTTTCTCGAGGCGTTGCGCTTAACAATTTCCGCATCAACCAACGGCGCGCGATGGCGCACCCGCACTTGATAGGTTTTGCCCGCCCGCAGTTTTTCGCGCAGAAAAACATCGACCAGCTCCACTTCTTCGCGCCAAAAATTCTCATCATTCAAATTCTGCGAGACATAAACTTCGTTTTTCTTCATATCCTTGCCGACCACATAATACGGCAAGCCGCCGCCGACATTCAGCCCATGCCGCTGGCCAAAAGTATAAAAAATCGCACCGTCGTGCCGGCCGATTTTCTCGCCGGTCCGCTCATCAACAATGTCGCCCGACTCAGCCGCAACATATTGCGACAAAAATTCCCGCACCCCGACATTGCCCACGAAGCAAATCCCCATAGATTCCTTGCGCTGAGCCGTCACCAACCCGCGCCGCCGCGCCGCCGCCCGCACTTCCGGCTTCGTCAAATGACCAATCGGAAACAAAGTCCGGCCCAAAGCCTCCGCCGAAACTCGATACAAAAAATAAGTTTGGTCTTTATTCTCGTCGACTGCACGCAGCAAAGCAATGGAACTCTTTCTAGGGGCATTTCGTCCTACATTTGATTTACCAATGAGATCCACTTCTACCGACAGGTCGGTAGAAGTTAGCTCATTGGAAATCAAGTGGCCCCTAGAAAGAGTTCCATTGCTTTGCTCACATCCAACCTGCGCATAATGCCCCGTAGCTATAAAATCCGCGCCATCCGCCAAAGCACAATCGAGAAACAACCGAAACTTCACCATCTCATTACACATAACATCCGGATTCGGCGTCCGCCCCGCCCGATATTCATCCAACATATAATCAACCACCCTTTGTTTATACTCCCTCTGGAAATCATAAACCTTGAAAGGAATACCCAGCTGCACCGCGACCCGCTTAGCATCAGCCAAATCCTCCGCCCAAACGCACTTCACACCAGTCAAATCCTGCGTCCAATTCTTCATATAAACGCCCGTCACATCATATCCCTGCTCGACCAATAGAGCGGCCGCCACCGAAGAATCCACTCCGCCCGACAAACCGACGAAAACTTTTACTTTTTTATGCTTATTCTGCTTCATTCCGCGATTATATACTATTCAATGCGTAATGTCAATCTATAACCACTCGCCAAGTCGCTTGGCGAACCCGAAAAACTTAGACCCCGAGAGACTAAACTTCTTCACGCTTAATAAAGCGGGTTTTGATAGGTAATTTATGACCGGCCAAGCGGAAAGCTTCGCGGGCGACTTCTTCTGAGACGCCTTTGATTTCGAACATGACGGTGCCGGCTTTGACTTTGGCGGCGTGGTATTCTGGCGAGCCTTTGCCAGAGCCCATTTTGACGTCCAGCGGTTTTTTAGTGACCGGCGTGTGCGGGAAAATGCGTATCCAGATTTTGCCGCCGCGCTTGGTGTAGCGCGTCATGGCTTGACGGGCGGCTTCGATTTGACGAGCCGTGACTCGCTCATTGCCCAACGCCAACAATCCGAAATCGCCGAACGCGACTGTATTGCAGCGGGTGGCGCGGCCTTTATTCGTGCCGATGCGAACCTTGCGGTGCGCTTCTTTTCGCGGTTGCAACATTATTTGACCTCCCCTTTGTTAATCCAAACTTTGACGCCGATGACGCCGGCCGGAGTTTTCGCTTCCGCCAAATGATAATCGATGTCGTTGCGCAGAGTGTGCAGCGAAACTGCACCCTCGATGAATTTCTCGCGGCGACTCATCTCGGCGCCGTTCAAGCGGCCGGCCACTTCGATGCGAATGCCTTTGGCGCCCGCCATCATGACGTTTTGCAGAGCTTGTTTGGCGGCGCGACGGAAATTGATGCGGTGCTCCAATTGCCGCGCGATATTCTCGGCCACGATTTTGGCTGCTAGGTCTGGCCGTTTAACTTCTTCGATATTGATGCGCGCAGTCGTTTTGATGATTTTTTCGACTTCCTGCTTCAGCTCTTGCGCTCCAGCGCCGCCTTTGCCGATGACCACGCCGGCTTTCGACGTCCAAATCGTGATAATCGTCTGATTGGCTTGGCGCTCAATGTCGATTTTGTTAATCACGGCGCGCGTCTCAAATTTCTTTTCAATCAAGCGCCGGATTTTAATATCTTCGTTCAGCCATGCCGCAAAATCTTTCTTGCCGACAACAAACCATTTGCTGCCCCAATCTTTTGATACTTGCAAGCGAAAGCTAATCGGGTTTACTTTATGACCCATAAAATCCTTTCATTTATATTATTATGGTTTATTCACGTAAGTTTTGAGTCGAAATCACTGGTTATGTGGCTTCGTGCGATATTTATATCTCCCGAAACTCCCGCGAATAAATCGCCGTGAAAAACTATTTGGTCGTCGTTCCATCTGCCGACCTGCGAGGGTATCACTCTAATCGCTCTCCAGACGCTAAGGGAAATTATAGCAAAAATTTGATGTTTTTGCAATAGCTCTCTTATTCGTTTTTTATGACAATTTTTCTATAACAATTTTCGCGCCCATCACGGTATTTTTGTCAAAGCCGCCTTTCGTAATAGCTATCATGAGCGAAATTCGCGGGATGTAATTACCGGCCTTGTCGGTGATAAATTCTAAAGCATCTGCAAATGGAAAAATCTCGAAATCGTTGGCACTGCCATTATAGCCCATTGTGTCGACCAGTTCTTTATAAATGCCTTTCCGCAGGGTTTGACTTGGAAAAGCCCTTCCGGCCCAAACATTAAATACCTTCTCGGAGTCCGAATTTCTTTCGAAAAGTACGGCTGCATATTTGCCAAGCGCGTTATCATACAATATAAAATATGGTACAAAAAATACTTTGTTTTTCAGCTTACCAAATAAATCTAACTCAAATTTATTGCCCATTGGGTTAGAAATTTGCAATTTACCATATGGGTGCTTTCTGAGTATATCCATTTTACCTGTCTGGCTTAATTCCTGCAAATATTTAGCCGTTTTAGTCATAGCTCCCGCCATGCTGTCACTCAGAGACAGAGTGAATTTTGCAGTTTTAGTGATGGCATCCGGACTCATTTGTCTCGCCACATTATCCCACATATCTTTAGTTAGATATGGTACATTGACACTGGTCTTTTTTCGAACTTCGTCTACATAAGCATTCCCCTTCTCAACCAGCACTCCTATCAAAACTTCGTTGTCTTGCCCTATGGTATTAGCCGCGTCAATTTCTCCACGCGCTTTTTTCAAACGAATATGGGCGTTGAAAAGCCCTACCTGACAAGAAAAAGCTTGCAACGCGATATTGACCTTGCTATACGTATCGATTGAATAACAACGCTGATTGCTAATCGCATATTGTTTTGTGGGGACTGGCGGCGAGCTGTTCCCAAAAATATCAGTCGATTCGATTAGGCTGACGTTGTTTTTAACAGACGAGCCTAATGCCTCTATCAACCCTGCCGTAAAAATGCCAAAGAATTTATTAACCTTTTCGCTGAAATCAGGTTGGCCACCATACGCAGTCAAAAAATTTTGGCAATTTTCTGGGCTCATCAAAGCGCCTAACGAAAAATTAACGTCACCAAAGTTATTAGTGATGATGGCGTCCGGTATGACGTCCCCAACTATGGTTGACCAATCCGAGATAAAGTCTTTCCTGTCAAAAACCGCTTCGTACTTGTCAAAAAAATCGGAAACCGAGCAATTGCGAAAATACCATGCCGGATAAATTGAGGCCAAAAGTAGCGACGCGCCAAACCCAACGCAGACGTTGAAATTGGTGGTATTTTTAAACCGTTCGTCGTCCAACAACCACTGCAAATAATCCTCAAAGTTATTTCCGTCCGGCTTCTTGTCGCCCACGATGCTGAGCAACGAATTAACATCACCTGAGTTCTTGCTGACCTCCACGATTTTCCGCATGGACTCTTGCGGAGCAAGTATTAACGATACATCTCTACCCATCATATCTCCCAAAATATTTTGGGATGCTGGCGGCGCGGATCCCTAGCGATTCGATACACTTTTTCAGCAACATCTTTCTCATGAGCTCCATTATAGCACAAAAACCAAACTTGTTCGTCTTTATTTTCGATTATTGCCAATTAGAGTTGACTGGCGTTATACCGGTCCGATATTTATATGTTGACTTATTATAAGTAGGTTTGCCAACGCTAGAAAACACTGTGCCGTCTTGGAATTTTGGCTCTGCAATATCATCAGATTTTAACGAGTCAGATTCAAATGTAAACATACCGCCAAACGTGGCTTTCGACAATAACATTGAGTAGAAACCAACATTATATAAAGGCGTAGAGCCTTGTGTAGCAGTTTTTATCCAGTTTGGAAAAATAGTTTGACCAGATAAAATTAAACTAGGGTTATTATAGTGAGTCTCATATAGAAAACCTTCTACGTTATCAAAAGAGCGGCCGTCAGTAAACCAGCCCGATAATGGCGTGAAATCTGTTGGCGCCAAAATAATGGTATTATTATAGTACGTGCCATAGAAAAAGTTAGATATATCGACTATTGAAATGTTTGCATTAAACCAGTTTGATATTGGGGCAAGATTTATTGGGTATTTATAAGTGGACGCGTTCAATATACTTGCACCCGACAAGAAACTAGATAGATTTGTTATGGAACTGTTAGAATTAAACCAGCCTGATATCGGAGTAAGGTCTATTGGAAGCGCTTGTACAGTTATCAAATTAGAAAGCGCTAAAAAACTCGACAGATTAGTTATTGAAGTGTTAGCGGAAAACCAATTTTGAAGTGGCGCGAAATCTATAGTAGTTTGTGTTGGAGTTAAATAGTAAATGCCACTTAAAAAGCTGGACAAATCGGTTATGGAATTATTAGCACTAAACCAATTTGAAAGTGGTGATAAATCTATCGTAGTCACTAATAAATCACTTGCAAAAAGCCCTTCTAGACCATACATAAGCCCAAGAAAGCCCGACAGATTGGCAATCGAGCTGTTAGCATTAAACCAGCCTGATAATGGAGATAGGTCAACAGGAGCTGTCTGGCTACTAGCCGCATAAGTACCATAAAGAAAATTTGACAAATCGATTATGGAGATGTTGGAGTTCAACCAGTCAGATAATGGCATTAAATCCATTGGTTGTTGCATGGACCTACTTGCACCGTATGTATTGCTAAAGAACCACGACAAATTAGTTATTGAATTTGGTAGCTTGTAAGTATCCAATAGCACAGCAGGGGCAATTAGGTTAGTACAACCCATAAACATATTAGCGAACATATATGACGCATTATTCGTCGACTCGGTAACCTTCGGCAAAAAAGTCATCGTAGTCAGCGACAGATCTATTGAAATTAGCTTGTCTTTATTACCGATAGTGTTGGCTCCGTCGTCCGTACTACCGCTCCTGTGTCCAAACGCATTTCCCCAACCAACCTCTGGCGTATTGTGAGAGACTATGAGAATACGATGTTGCCCGCTGGCCAAATTCGTCAGAGCGATACCCGCCGAATCAACACCGCTCGTCCCCGTGCAATTACCGTTGGCACAACTTGTCGTCTGGGCGCCGTCGACATATACATCCCAATCATAATTATGATCCATATCAGCTACGCGTCCGCTGGTCGGGATATTGTAAGTCCCGTCTGTCGTGTTGATAGTAAAAGCAATGCACTCTGGGCTTTTGCCGCTCAGGGCGCAGTCCATTGGTTCGTTTTCTGCCAAAATATAGCCGAGCCTTAAGTTATAATCGCTGCCGGCCACGCCTGAATCCACTGAAATTTTATACTTTGTGACAGTGTTTTTGTCTTGGCTGGGGGCATATGTGCTCTCTACAGCCGTCGGACTCTTTGAGTCGGTGCTTACAGCGACCGTACTGCTGCAGGCTGAATCGTTGCATTTTTCCATGGTAATACCGCTTGCCACTGTTCGATTATAGACTGATAATGTGTAGCCAAACTCCGTCGTGGTGGTGGATGATGTATTTAACTCAAAGGTAGCCGTGCCGCCTTTTGGCACTTCGACGATGGCATCGCCGTTATTTATATTGATTGTCACGGAGCTATCGGCGCTAGCTGACGAAAAAGCAAATGCGACGAATATAATCAACGTTAATATACACATGATGAGATTATTCCTATATTTCACTTTGACCAATCTTCCTTCCTGCTGATGCTTTACCATATGTTTTCATTTTCGGCTCCTACAAAATAGGACACCGCGACGGTGTCTAATATCGTTTCCCCACATCTAGGCGTAAGCTTGATGCCCATCTAGTCCAAATGTTTCGCGCGATGCCCTAGTCAATAAGCTAGACGCGGCAATGCAGAAACGATCTGTGTGGTGTGATATTAGACACTAACAATATATCCCAATATCCAAAATAAATCAATCTTTTTATAAATCGTGTGGAAAAAACTATTGACACGAGTTTGAAGATTGGGTAGAATTGAATAGTATGATTAGTATGAAAAGTATGAAATTACGGAATTGGCATATCAAAAGGCACGCTTTGCGAGGAGATTTTATCTTTGAAGTTGCGAAAGTTGGCGAGAAAGGCCAGATTGTTATACCAAAGAAAGCACGTGAGATGTTGGGTGTTGATTCAGGCGATAGTGTCGTTGTTATTGGCGGTAAATGTCATCACAAAGGATTAATCTTGATAAATTCCAAAGAAATGCGCGGTATGGCCGAGAAACTTATGGAAGAGATTGATGCTTAGGCTGCTCCGCTATCTCAAAGCTTATTGGTGGCAGATTATTGTGCTGCTGATATCGGTTTCGGTGACCGTTTGGACGACTTTGCAATTGCCGAATTTAATGGCGAACATTATTAACGACGGCATCGTTTCGGGCGATATTAACATCATTTGGCAAAACGGCATCGAGATGTTGGTTATCACGATTATTGGCGGCGCGGCGACGGTTTTGTCGGGCTTTTTGTCGGCCCGCATTGGCACTGGCATCGGCCGAACTTTGCGTAGCGATGTTTTCAATAAGATTGAAGATTTTTCGCTCAGTGAAATCAATAAATTCTCGACCGCTTCGCTCATCACCCGCTCCACCAACGACATTCAACAAATTCAAATCGTCATGGTGATGTTGCTGACGATTGGTCTGCGCTTTCCGTTGATGGCGGTTTGGGCGGTTATCCAAGCTGCCGGTAACGCACCGAACATGACTTGGATTATCGGGCTAGCCGTCGTCGTTTTGCTGTCCATCGTCATAGTTTTAATCGCCATCGCCATGCCAAAGTTTACGCTCTTGCAAAAAGCCGTCGACAAATTGAATTTGGTGGCGCGCGAAAACTTGACCGGCCTGCGCGTCGTGCGAGCTTTCAATAACGAAAAAGTCGAGGAGGAAAAATTCGATCGCGCCAACAAAGACTTGGCCGGCCTTTATCTCTTCGTCAACAAAGTCATGATTATCATGATGCCGACCATGCAGTTGATATTCAGCCTGACGACGCTGCTGATTATTTGGGTCGGCGCGCACTTCGTCGAGCTGGGCGATTTGCAGATTGGTAATATGATGGCGTTCATTCAATATGCCACGCAAGTTATCATGTCGTTTTTGATGATTGCGATGGTTTTCGTCATGGTGCCGCGCGCCAATGTTTCGGCTCAGCGTGTCAATGAAGTTTTGCGCACCAAAAATTCCATCGTCGAGCCGAAGCGGGCGGCGAAATTTAATAATGACGGGACCGTGCAATTCAAAGACGTCACTTTTTGTTATCCGGACGCCGAAGAGCCGGTCCTGCAAAGCATTTCATTCACGGCCAAACCCGGCCAAACGACTGCTTTCATCGGCTCGACTGGTTCCGGCAAATCTACTTTAATTAATCTCGTGCCGCGCTTTTTCGACGCGACCGGCGGCGAAGTTTTAATCGGCGGCCAGAATATCAAAAAACTGACGCACGAGCAAATCGCGACCGGCATCGGCTACGTCCCGCAAAAAAGCGTGTTGTTTTCCGGCACCATAAATTCCAATATGAAATTCGGCAATGACAAAGCGACCCAAGCGCAGATTAAAAAAGCCATCAATGTGGCGCAAGCTAGTAAATTCGTCGACGGATTTGCCGAAGGGCGCGAACACGAAATCTCGCAAGGCGGCAAAAACGTTTCCGGCGGCCAAAAGCAGCGTTTGTCTATCGCTCGCGCCATCGTGCGCGATCCGAAGATTTACATTTTCGACGATAGTTTTTCGGCGTTGGATTTCAAAACTGATGCTAATTTGCGCAAAGCTTTGAAGCCGATTACCAAAAAATCGACCGTGCTCATCGTGGCGCAGCGCATCAACACCATCAAAGATGCTGACCAAATTATCGTGCTGGACGAGGGAAAAATCGTCGGACGCGGCAGCCACAGAGAACTGCTAAAAAAGTGCCCGACTTATCGAGAAATCGCTCAGTCGCAATTCAGCGATGACGAAATCAAACGCGAACTAGCTGGAGGCAAAAATGGCTAAACCCAAAACGGAAAATAAATCAGAAATGCGCGGTGGACCAAACGGCGGGCCGATGGGTCGCGGCGCCGTAGAAAAGCCAAAGAATTTCAAAAAATCCATCGGTCAATTATGGAAACATCTGGCCCGTTACAAAACCGGCTTTATCGTAGCAATCGTGCTGGCCGTCGCATCGACCGCTTTCGCCATCATCGGCCCGAAACTGCTCGGTAATATGACCAACGACATCGTGTCGGACTTCGTCGCCATGCAGGTTTATGATAAAATCCCCGAGCCAATTCGCGACCACATTCCATCCGGCACGGTCGGCTTCGACGGCCTGCAGAATTACCTGCAAAACGAATTGCCCAAACTCGCCGCCGCTAACCCCGAAATCGCCCAGCAATTGACGGAGCTGAAATCGGCCAGCGAAAACGCCGAGCAAGACATCTCGGTGCCCGATTCGGTCAAAGATTCCATCGCCGACATCGACTTTTCCAGCAAGCCGATCATGCGCTACGACCGGCTGGCCGGCACCGCCGTATTGCTCATCGTGCTGTATGTCATATCGGCGATTTTGGCTTACGTCATGGGTATAATATTGAACCGCATCACCCAAAAAAGCGCGCAAGAACTGCGCACTGAAATCAGTCTCAAAATCAACCACTTGCCGCTGTCGTATTTCGACAAACAATCATACGGCAACGTGCTCAGCCGCATCACCAACGACGTCGACACCATCGCCCAAAGCCTCAATCAAGGCCTCAATCAAATCGTCACTTCCATCACCATGATATTCGGAATTTTGGGCATGATGATTTCGATTAGCCTCGAACTGACCGGCGTGGCACTGGTCACCGTGCCGGTCTTCCTCATCATCGTGATGTCGCTCATGAAAGCCAGTCAGAAGCATTTCAAAGGCCAGCAAGACACATTGGGCGAGCTCAACGGCCACATCGAAGAATCGTACGCCGGCCACAACGTCATCCGCGCTTTCGGCCGCGAAAAAACCGTGCTCAATGAGTTCAACAAACACAATGGCAAACTTTATCGGCACGCTTGGAAAGCCCAATTTTTATCCGGCCTAGCCTTTCCCGCCATGAACTTCATTTCCAATCTCGGCTTCATCGGTGTGGCGCTGCTGGGCGGATCGATGGCGATTAGCGGCCGTGTGACGATTGGCGGCATTCAAGCTTTTATCCAATACCTTAACAATTTCAACCAGCCGTTGATGCAATTGTCGCAAATCGCTAACGTCCTGCAAAGCACCGCTGCCGCATCCGAAAGAGTCTTCGAATTTTTGGATGAAAAAGAAGAGCTTGATACCGGCTGCTCGTCCGAATTCACGCCGGTCGAAATCAAAGGCGCCGTCGAGTTTGACCGCGTTAATTTCAGTTATGAAAAAGGCCAACCCGTCATCAAAAATTTCAGCGCCAAAGTCACGTCCGGCCAAAAAATTGCCATCGTCGGCCCGACCGGCGCCGGCAAAACTACTATCGTTAATTTATTGATGCGCTTTTATGATCCGGATTCCGGCACCATCAAAATCGACAGCATCGACGACCTGAAAGTCCCGCGCGGCGATGTGCGCAAAATGTTCGGCATGGTGCTGCAGGACACGTGGCTGTTCAACGGCACTATCAAAGACAATCTGCGCTACGGCAAGCCGGACGCGACCGACGCGGAAGTTTACAACATCGCCAAAGCCGCCCACGTCGACCACTTCATCAAAAGCCTGTCCGACGGATACGATACTATTTTAGACGAGGACAGCGACAATGTCTCGGCCGGCGAAAAGCAGCTGCTGACCATCGCTCGCGCCATGATTGCCGATCCGCCCATGCTGATACTCGACGAAGCGACGTCCAACGTCGACACCCGCACCGAAGTCCTAATCCAAAAAGCGATGGAAAAATTAATGCACGGCCGCACCAGTTTCATCATCGCCCATCGACTGTCCACCATCAAAGGCGCCGACCTCATCTTCGTCATGCGCGACGGCAATATCGTCGAACAAGGCAACCACGCCGAGCTGATGGCACAAGACGGTTTCTACGCCAAACTTTACAACTCACAGTTTTCGGGGAAGTAATACTAGTTTTTGAAAAAAATAAAGGCATATTGTCGAAACAATATGCCATATAACTCGCTGCCGTACCACTTCTATGATTATCGCATCTGCGCCAGAGACGCTACTTATACCATAAAAATTCTTCAGCAACGTAACTATCATATTGGCGGCAATTTCGCGGGCGTCTTCGTCTGGAGAATAAGGCTCTTGTTCGCCAAAAGCGCATACCTTATCATCGATAAATTCTTTGGTGTCTGTCTCAAAGAATTCCCGTTGCTCCTCTTCATAGACGCCAAACATGTCGCTAACCACCATGACAGCCTTCAAGGCTCCGTCAGCATTAACTATTTTTGGAGTCGGTTCTGTAATCATTTTTCACCTCCTGACTACAACGAAAAAATATATATTTGCTACAAACCAAAACGACTTGCGACCCAGTTTCCCAGTCACATGCCATACATTATAGCACACTAAATATAGTTTGTCAATAGATAGCGCTTATTTTTGTCAAAAAACAGTTACAACAACTCTGTTAATGCCGTATAAGCCGCCTCCGGATTGTCCGACTTGGTGATGGCCGATCCGGCGTTAATGACATCGACGCCAGCCGCCGCGATTTGTTTGATATTATCAAGCTTCGCGCCGCCGTCCCAACCGATTTCAACGTCATGATTGATAGCGCGAATTTCTGCCACTTTTTTCAACTGCGCTAAATCGGCCGCCCCGCCCATGAAGCCCAAATGCCCGCCGAAAATCAAAACGTGGTCGCTGGCCCGAATCGGCTCCGCCACACTTTCGACGGTCGTATCCGGCAAAATCGCTACTCCGACTTTGATACCAAAACGTCGAATATGTTCGGATAATTTCAAAAAATCAATTTCGGCTTCGGCGTGCAAGACTATTAAATTCGGACCCAAAGCGATAGCTGCTTCCAACCACTGCGCCGGCCGTTTAATCATCAGGTGCAAGTCGGTGGCTTGGCCGTCATTGAAATACAGCTGGTTGAGATTGATAGTTTTGTTCGGCGCAAATTCACCGTCGCTGACATCGATTTGGATGCGCGGCGCAAAAGCCACTTTGCCGATTTGCTCGGCAAAGCTCTCGGGCGTTTCCGCCAGCACCGTCGGACAAATCAGCGCCATCAATCAGGCTCCCTCTAGTTCGTCTATCATTTTATTGCGCCGCTCGTATCTTGCTAAGCCGGCATATTCCGCCTGCAAAAATGCGTCGACGATGCTCTGCCAAAGCTCAGCGTCCACTTCCATCACATCGGCCGGCAGAGCTAAAACGTTGGCATTATTGTCTTTGCGCGATAGGACAGTTTCGGCGCGGTCGCGCACCACGACTGCTCGCACGCCCTCGAATCGATTGGCCGCCATTGCCATGCCTTGACCGCCGCCGCACAGTAAAATCGCGCGCGACTCGTCGTCAGCATCGCCCAATAATTGCAAACAAGCGCTTTGGGCGAAAAACGGAAAATCATCGTCTGGTTGATAAGTTTTATTGCCGCAGTCGACCACGTCATAGTCCCGTTTGACGAGGTACGAAAAAATCTCGCCTTTCAATTTAAATCCCCTGTGATCTGCCGCCAAATAAATCTTCATATTCCCTCCTTTATAAATTATTCATTTTATTTTTCAAATCTTCTAACTTTTCATTCAGCGCCGCTTCTTTGTCTTTCAACTTCGTGCGCTCTTCGTCGAGATGCTGGTAATTGTTGACGCTTTCGCCGGCTTTGACACGCGCGTTGTACGTGCTCATGGACGCTTCATAACTATCTTTGCGCGCATAGTAGTCGACGAATTCGTCGTACATTTCGCTATAATCAGCCTGCAATTCGCTCAGCCGCGCGTATTGCGAATTTAGGTGGACGCCAAACGGAACGTGTTGCAACTGCGCCGCCGCGTCAAAGCTATTGCTGTCGGCCAAGTTTTGAATTTGCGCCGACACGTCGCGGCGAAAATTCTGGATGGCGACATAACTATATATATAACTGCCGACGCCCGCCAATGCTGCGACCGCAATCACTATGGCAGAAACAATGGCGATGGTTTTGCCTTTGCTTCGGCGTTTGTCGTCTGACCGTTCCATCACGACCTCACCGCCAAAATGATTATTGCCGCAATAGTAACGACGAGCACGACAATCAAAAGCAACCATGTCTTGCTCAAATTCATGACGCGACTTTGTTTGTAATCTTTGATATATTCCGAATCATCGACACCGTCGACGTCTTTCGGTTCGAGGTCGATGTCGGCATTTTTCTTTTTGGCCTTTTCGGCCAATTCCGCCGCGATGCGTTTTTGCAGCTCGCTGCGATCCTGTGTGTTGTTAATAAATAAACTCATATATAAAAATTGTAACACATTTTCTTGGTTTGTGTTATAATGTGGATATTAATAACTAAAAAGGAGGAGTTTCATGGCAACCAAAAAAGCCACGTCCGCAAAGAAAACTGCGGCCAAAAAAACCGCGACTAAGAAAGTCGTGGCTAAAAAATCCGTCGCTCCAGCAAAGACAACTGCAGGAAGCGCGAAAGCAAAAGGTGGGTATAATATTAAACCGAGTGCGTTAATCGCTGAATTTTTCGGGACATTTTTGTTGGCGGGAGCCGCAACTGTTTTCCTGAACAAAGGCATCGAGTACATGCTGGCAATCATTGCCCTCGTCGTGATTTTCGCGGTATTGAGTGGAGCACATTTCAATCCGGCCATCACATTCGCAGCTTGGCTGAATAAAAAAATCAACCTGCCGAAAGCCGGATTGTTCATCGTCGCGCAGCTTTTGGGTGCCGCTTTGGCGTTCTTCGCGATTCAAGGTTTCACTAATGAACAAAACGCGACTTATGCCGAAGACGGTTCGCGCAGCGTCGCTACTTTGCAAGGCAAATTGCTCGAACAAGGCATCACGCAAGAGCAACTTGACGAAGCCGGTGGCGCGGAAGCTTGGTTGGAGACTGGCGGTTATAATATTTCCGACATTTCGAAACAACTTGGCATTGCTACGCAATACAAAGTTCCAGCTCTCGAAAGCCACAAAGAATTGTTCGCTTTTTGGGCGGAGCTAATCGGCTCGATTATTTTGGGTCTGGGTGCTGGCTTTGCTTTGTTGAAAGCTAAAAAGCCAGTTATTCGCGGCATCGCTTACGGCGGCGCAGTGATGGTGGCGTTAGCATTAGTCGGCGGAACGGCCGTGCTGAACCCAGCCGTAGCATTTTCGCTCGGCGGATACACAGCAAGCGTCTGGCCATACATCATCTACATCTTGGCGCCAATCATCGGCATCACTATCGGCTTCAGCCTATACAACGTGATTCTGAAAGATTCCGGCTGCGATGGCGACGAAGATTGCACTTGCAATGGCTAAGCGAGTTTGACCGCCTCTTATGCGAAGACTGCCCCCGTGTGATGCGGGGGTAGTTTTTTGCTCCGTATAGTTTTATTCGTCTTTGACCGGCGCGTCGAGCTGCAGCGGGTCGACGGCTTCTTCGCCGCCAGCAATCTTCACGACGTCTTTGTCAATCTTTTTCAATTCTTTGTGCGCTGAGTTAAAGTGGTTGACCGTCGTGCCGAGCGAGTTACCGATTTTTTGCATGCAGCTGTCGTATTTTTGAATATGCGCACCGAGCTGACCGACGCGTTTTTGGATTTCTTTGGCCTGCTCTTCGATTTGCAGGCTGCGCAGGCCTTGCAGGACCGTTTGCAGATAGGCCACAAAGGTCGTCGGCGACACGATGATGACTTTTTTGTCGCGATGGGCGTATTCAATTAGGTCCTTTTGTTCGCCACCAGTCGCACCGACCAATAGGTCATAATACAAAGCCTCGCTAGGAATGAACATGAAAGCGAAGTCCATCGTGTCTTCGCTCGGCCGAATATATTTCGACGTTTCGTCGACGCGCGACTTCAGGTCTTTATAAACTTCTTTCAATAGCGCTTTTTTCTTCTCAGGATTTTTCTCTTTGGTCATGCGATTGTAATTTTCCAGCGAAAATTTCGAATCAATCGGCAGCATCTTTTTATCTTTCAAAAACAAAACCGCATCGACCGCCTCGCCGTTTTCGAATTTATACTGCGACTGCCATTGATTCGGCGGGAAGAAATTTTCCAAAACCGAATTCAATTGAAACTCGCCGAAATTCCCGCGATGCTTCGGATTTAGCAAAATATTCTGCAGGTCTTCCAATTTGTCCGTCGCGTTCAAAACGTTTTTGTTGGTCTCTTCAAACTTCGTCATGCGCTCGGTGATGTCGCGCACCAGCTTTTGGCTGGCGGCGAATTGTTTGTGCAAAGATTCATTGCTCCGCTGCAGGTTTTCGGTCATTTTCTCATTCAAACCGTTAACGCCACGTGTCAATTCGATTAGGTCTTGCTTCAAATAGCCGCTCTCGCTCTCGCCGGACGAGCGCCCGCGCAGCTGCAGGATAATCAAAACGACTAGGCCGACCACGATTAATCCAGCGAAAATAATTAAAATGGTTTCCATACTGTTTATTTTAGCATAAATAGGTTATTTTACTAAACAACGGACGGCCTCACCACTCCTTCGAGTAAGGTAATATGAGGAGACATAACCAAGATTAAAGGCCGCATAATAGGCACGGCTCAAGCCTCCGCCTGACGCACCAACAGACGAGGACCAATAAAGGCCGCTCGAACCTTGACTCTTAAAAGTATTATAGCTATTGGAACCATCATAATATCCGCTGAAAGCAGTTTGCCAGGCACCCATAGACAGCCAAAGAGTTGTGAGTTGGGCAGGGGCAGTTTGTTCACCTCCGGTCCCGCCATAGGCTATGTCTAGTTTTCCAAAGTCTCCACTACTGCTTAACATAGTTGGCAATTTCCAACCTGATGGACAGATACTACCACTAGCTATTCCAACGTTTATCGTGTTGTCAACAGTACTAGCGGTAGTCGTGTAGTAATTATATAAATAGCCGCAACCGGTTTTACTGTTAGTATTATAAGATACATTACCATTACCACTAGGGCCCGTGTTATTGAGATAACTGTCAATAACCGACGGATCAATTTGGCGCCAGGCATTGTAATTGTCGTTGTCAGTGCCTCTAGAGTCGGTGTTATCTATAGTCAAACTGCCATTGGGAGTGAAACTACCGACCATGCCAGCTAAGGGCACACCACCCTGGGTACCGTCCTGAGTGAACCATACGGTAGTGTCATTGGCAACGTCGGTATTGGCTGAAGTGAGAGCCATACCATCGGTTAGCTCTAACTTCAGATTATCAATCATCCAACACTTATTGTCCTTTAGTTTTCGTACCAGGTATTCTTGGCTGTTTCTATTGTCTATCATTACTATAGTGCTGCCTTCGTCTGGGTAAGTTGGTAATGCACTACATGACTCATCTATGTTGGTTGTTTTGTCTTGGAAGTTGGCTCCGTTGATTACTTTGGCGTAGTTTTCGTGCAATACATAAGCAATAGTAATACTGTAATCCCCATTAGCTATGCCATTGTCTGCACAGGCCTGGTACTCGATCGTCTTTAGCTCATTAGTAGTAGTACTTGCTGTGTCTATGATGGTTAGTGGGTTAGTTGAGTCTGTTGGTAGGTTATTGGAGTTTTGGGTGATTGTTATATTGTTACCTGCTGTATTAGTTCTTAGGTATACTTTCATGTTATAGCCTAGGGTATTGTTAGTGGTTGTTATGGTGTCTAGAATGAAGGGGGTGCAGGTGTTAGGAGAAAGAGTCAGGGTCTTTTCGTTGTTGATGGTGAG
>JAISBI010000004.1 GCA_031266275.1 Candidatus Nomurabacteria bacterium
CCGGCAAAAGAGTCATCAGCGCCGAAAACGCCCGAAACTTACGACCGAAGAAGCTGAAAAGCTAAAGTTTATAAAGTTTGAGGCCCAGACTGTTGCTTTGAACGCAAAAAGTGCTATACCAACATAAAAGCGATTATGAAAAACCGCCTCCGCAGGCGCTGTTATTTCTTGGTAGCGGGGGTTGGATTCGCACCAACGACCTCTTGGTTATGAGCCAAGCGAGCTGACTACTGCTCCACCCCGCGATAAAGTTAAATTGTTAATCCAGCCGCGACGCCGACTCATAACCAAGTTATGAGCGACCATCATGCGTGAGAGCTAACTACTGCTCCACTCCGCGACGAAATTAATGTTATTCGCTCACGATACACGATACCAACTCATAATCGATGTTACGAGCGATATCACCTGTGGAAGCCGACTTGCGCTCCACCTCGCGATGAACACTTATATTTTATCAGAAAAACGCGGCTTTTGCAACATTTTGCGAAAGTTTTTTACGCGCTCATCTGTTACGCGGGTATTGACTTTTCGGAAAAAGTGTGCTACAATGGAAGTATAATAACAAAATAAACAGAAAGGTAAAAAATGGTTAAAGAAGGCATCAAAAGTGACGTGGAATTCAGCTGGGACCGCTTGCGCACCGAAGAAGAATTGGGCGATTTCATCGCCAGAAAGCTGGAAAAATTCGATGTGTTAGAAGCCGAAATATGCTTCGAATGACCCGCCCCATATACTGTTGTAACGCCGGCGCCCATGTGATATAATTTCAAATGTGGATTTGGGGCGTTAGCTCAGTTGGTAGAGCGCTTGGTTCGCAATCAAGAGGTCGGGAGTTCAACTCTCCCACGCTCCACCAGAGGTAGTTCAAGCAGCAGCTTTGACTTGACGACCGCTCAGGCATACCATAGACGGTTCAAACCCCTAGCCTATTGATTGTGATGGGTGGGGATTTATCGCGGGGTATTAGCTCATTTGGCTAGAGCGCTTCGCTGGCAGCGAAGAGGCGGCCGGTTCGAATCCGGCATACTCCACCACATAAATCATTATTTGTCAAGTTTGAATTGGCACCCGTTAGGCATACCTAAATGCCCTTATTCAAACCCTTGCCAGAAAACGCGGGATAATTAGTGTATTTTCGTGTATAATAGTGCTATGAAATTCAACAAAGAAATGATGAGAGGGCAAGATATGGAGCAAACAGTACGGCTTTCATTACTCCTTGCACATCTCGCTGTAGTGCTTGCCATGAACAAGAATGATTACAAATCTGCGCTAAAATTGGATAAAATTATCAGAAAGCATTACGCAAAAGAAAAACAATGCTATCTTTCGTTGACACCGAGCGAGTACGATTTGTTCCATAAGAACTGTACTCCACAATACCTTAAACTGTTTGACGATATTCCCAAAAACATAAAGCTTGAAGAAATGGATTAAATATTAATGCTTGAATATGCCTCTCAAGCGTTTTTTGACGTCGAGTTTGCTGGTGTCTGCGGCGTAGACCATGCTGAGAATGAGGCAGAAGAAGACTAGTATGTATGAGCTTTCGACGATGAAGACGTATTCGCGGAAGGTTTGATAGAAGCAGAAATAGAGGACGGCGGACGCGGCGGCGATGAGGAAATAGGCTATGGTCGCGGCGTGGAAATAGCGGTCGGCCCTATTCCATAATCGAATAGCGCCGTAGACCGCAAAGACGGCTATTGTGCACATCAGCACCCAAGCGGCTGCTTGGTGAATGGTCGAGCCGAGCGTTTCGGTCGGCAGATGTGGAAACCAGCCGATGATGTATAGACAAGCGACGATGATGGTCGATAGCAGTTTGAAATTACGGCCTAAATTCCAGCGCTGAGCGATGTAGCTGAGCAAGCAAATGGCGATTAGCGTCGTCGTCAACGTGTTGATAAACCCAAAAATTACTGAGGAAATCGGGCTGAGGGCGATGTGCTGGCTGAGCGTGAGATAAGTTCCCTGCCAATTTTGGATGGCGATGGCGGAAACCGTGATGAAAAACCCGACGGCGCCGAAAATGCCGAAGTTCCGTTGGGCTTCGCGCAGTTTATTTAGCATACTCCGTCGCCCGCGTTTCCCTGATTACGTCGACTTTGATAGTTCCGGGATAGGACATGGTTGCTTCGATTTTGTTGGCGATGTCGCGGGCCAATTTGACGGCGGTCAGGTCGTCGACTTTTTCTGGCACCACCATGACGCGAATTTCGCGGCCGGCCGACACGGCGTAGGCTTTGTCGATGCCGTTGAACGCTAGGGCCACGTTTTCCAGTTCGCGCATGCGTTCGGCGAAATTCTCGGCCGAGACGTTGCGGGCTCCGGGACGGGCCGAGCTCAGCGAGTCGGTTACACGAATGATGACGGCTTCTGGCGTGGTGGCGTCAATGTCTTCGTGGTGGGCGGCGATGGCGTGGACGGTTCTTTCGTCAATGCCGTATTTTTGGGCCAGTTCGGCGCTGATGTGGTGGTGTTTGCCCTCGATGCGATGGGTCACGGCTTTGCCGATGTCGTGTAATAGCGCGGCTTTCTTCGTAATCTGTACGTCGGCGCCGATTTCTGCCGCGATGACGCCGGCTAGTTGGGCCATTTCGGTGGAATGTTTCAGGACGTTTTGGCCGTAGCTGGTGCGGAATTTCAATTCGCCGATTAATCGAATTAATTCTGGCGACAGCCCGACCACACCGACTTCGCGGGCAGCGTCTTCGCCGGCTCGTTGGATTTCTTTGTCAATATTTTTCTGGGCTTTTTCGAATGCCGATTCGATGCTCGATGGGTGGATGCGGCCGTCTTTCATCAAAATTTCTAGCGTGGCGCGCGCTACTTGGCGGCGCACTGGGTCGAAGCTGGACAGCACAATCACACCGGGTGTGTCGTCGACCATGATGTCGACGCCGGTGACGCGCTGGATGGCTTGGATATTGCGGCCCTCTTTGCCGATGATGCGGCCTTTGATTTCTTCGTTCGGCAGGTCGACGCTCGAGACTGTGCGTTCGGCCGTCGATTCGCTGGCGATGCGTTCCATCGCAGTGGCCAAAATCATTTGGGCTTTTTCTTCGGCTTCGGCTTCGGTGTCTTTCTGCAATTTAGCCACCAGCCCGAGCAGGTCGGCTTTGATGTCTTTTTCGGTCATATCGAGCAGTTTCGTTTTGGCTTCGTCGCGCGAAAGTTTGGCGACTTTTTCTAATTTTTCCTGCTGTTTGGTGCGGATGTCGCGGATTTCATTTTTCAATGCTTCGACTTCCGATTCGCTTTTGCCCAATTTTTCGGTTCGCTTGACGATTTCGCCCAATTTTTCGTCCAAAGATTTTTCGCGCTCTTCGACGCGTGATTCGATTTTTTTGATTTCTTTGCGGCGCGATTGTTCGTCTTCTTTGGCTTTTTCGGTGGCCTTTAAAATAATATCGCTGGCTTCTTTTTTCGCTTCAGAAATGACTTTGTCGGCTTTGACGTTGACGCCGGCCTTTTTCATTTTTTCGTAGGCAAAAAACCCGCCCGCACCGGCTGCTATACCTAAAACAGCGGCTATAACTCCTGTTATCATAGTGTCTCCTTTTTACATTATATTTTAACAAATTATCTCAGGTCGCTAACAGTATGCCCCAATTTTACCACAAAATTTCGATTTTGGGAAAAATTTAATCATGCCGTGATGGAACTTTCCGTGAAAACCGCCGCATTTTATAGGTTTTTCACGCTTTGTGTGCTATAATGAGTATTATGATAAATCGCGTTACAACCGAAAAAATTCGCGGACTAGCCCTGCGGTACCGGAGCCTGATGGACACTCATCAGAGAGCGCTGGACAAATTGACCATTTCGGAAATACCGGAAATGGTTTATAATTCCAACGCCATCGAAAATTCGACGCTTTCGCTGAAAGATACCGAAGACATCTTGCTCCGCGACGTCATCCGGAAAGACGCCGATGTGCGCGAAGTGTATGAAGCTAGGAACTTGGCGAAAATCACTGCTGAATTGTTGAGGAAACCCGCTCGACCGCTCTCAATTGAGTATATTTTATCGCTGCATAAAGAGTTGCTGACCGGTATAAGAGACGAATGGGCGGGACGATTTCGCTCTGGCGACGAATGGGTACGCATCGGCGCGCATCTCGGCGCAAACCCTGATTTTACCAATAGCCTGATGTTTGAATTGGTGGATAAATATAATAACTCCGATGATTACTTTTTGGATAAAATCGCTCATTTTCATGCCGAAATCGAAAAAATTCACCCGTTTTGCGACGGCAACGGCCGAATCGGACGCGTGCTCATCAATCAACAACTGATGGCGCTCGGATATCCACCGATTATCATTCAAAATAAAGGCAAGCGGACTGATTATTATCCGCTCTTCGATGAATATGTTCGTTCCGGCAAATACGATGGTTTCACGGAAATGTTTGCGCTGCTGCTTTGCGAGTCGCTCAATAAACGAATTGCCATGTTGTCTAGCCGCAAGATTACCACGCTGAATGATTGGGCGAAAAACAACGACGTGCGAGCAAATATCGCCAATAATCGCGCCAACCGCCAAACAATTCCGGCATTTCGGATGGCTGAAAAGTGGATGATTGATGCGGAATATAAGGTGAAATAGCACCGTGAAGTTTCGGATTGTGTAGAAATTTGTTATAATTGGTGGCATGAGCGCGCGTGGCGGCCTGTCTGAGCGGTAGCGAGTAGATATATTATTCGTAGACGCCGCGTCTGGCAAGACGACACGAGCGCTGGTGCAACGAGCGCGCGTGGCGGAATTGGTAGACGCGCTAGCTTGAGGGGCTAGTGACCGCTTTAGGTCGTGTAAGTTCAAATCTTATCGCGCGCACCAGATTTTTATTTGTCAATATGTTACATAATATTATGGGACACTATAAGGTTCAACCTTATATGTCTATATACATTTATATGTCCGCCGCTTATTTTTTATATGTAATCCAAACATCATACATACCATCTGTTCCAGCAGTTTGAGTAGAAATTCTTAGTGCTTTATTCCAAATAGATGACCAAGATTTACTTTCTACACGTTGAGATTCAGTACCAATCATAAATCTTGAAGTAAGAATAGATACAGTATGTGTCCAATAACCACCAAAATCTAAAATGATACGACCGTCGTCATTTGGAATAATTGGAAATTGATACACTGTGTCAGTATTGGCAAAATTAATATTGGTTTCTTGTTTTCTATAACCATATAAGTTATTGCCAAAATCATATTCCACCCCCACCGTCCACAAATCAGGGCGGTTAATCGAAACCTTGCTCGTGCCGTTAACGCCGATTTCGCCGTTGGTTGACATCGTCTTGTCAGTATCATCAACCTTTACTTTGCCAACATCATTTGAACTTTGTATCTCTGGATTATTCTGGTCAACCCAAGTTATTGCTGAACCGGTTGAACCTAAAACTTTGCCATTATTACTGTCAAAATCTGGCAATAAGTTTTGTAAAGCCCCTTGTTCAGTGGTTGAGCCTGTGCCGCCTTTCTTCACCGGTATACTAGTCCCACTAATTGAACTACTATCAGCACTAACCGAACTACTAACGCCAAAACCAATACTAAAAGAAATCACAATCATGGTGATTGCGACAATTAGACCAGTGCGGTAGTTGATGTTTAGTTGGTGGTTAAG
>JAISBI010000015.1 GCA_031266275.1 Candidatus Nomurabacteria bacterium
AAGAACTTATTGCCAGATTTGGCAGGCAATGACGGCAAGGTCTTAGGATTAAATAGTGGCACTCCGCAGTGGGTTGATCAGACTGGCGGCGGCAATTCGGCTTATATGTTCCCTGATTATGCCAATATGGAAACGATTAAACAGATTTCGGCGAACAATGGCACATGGGAGGTTGACAGGGACGGTTACGTATTTGGTTATGGGTATAACGAAACTGGAAACTTTGATATTTTGGTTGACGGAGTTGCTGCGGCGCATTTTGGTTCGTATGGGGCGAGTTCGTGGGGAGCGACAGTACAGGTGACCAAAGGTTCTAAAGTTCAAATTAAATCTACTGGGAGCAATGTTCTGAATATTGCTTGTTATTTCATTCCCCCCAAATATTCCACCCCGCCCACGCCGATTGTGGTGGAGGGCGGCGATTATTCCACCAGCGAGCAGGCGGTTATGGTGAATGACGGCGGCAATTTGCGGGCGAAATTAGACACAGACGGCGATGCGATTTATGAGCGGACTTTTAAGGGAAATATTACAATGACAACAGCGGGGACATTAGTAACCACCGAACTGATTCCTGCTTCGCCTGGCATAAAAAATGTTATAAAGACTGAGGGTTATTGGGAATATATAGACGGTCAACCTAGCGCCAGAAGGACAACTGACTCAAATAATTCCACAATTTTTATGGCGATTATTAAGGGCAATGGCGGTGAGTTGACGATGTACACGCAGTCGGAATATGTTCGGACGAAGCGGGGGTATGTGGTGACGGTTCAATATCCTAAGACAACGGATTAGCGCTGTTGCCTGGATTCTCTTATCTGACAATAGTCTCTTCATTCGACGGCCCGATGCCGATATAACTGATCGGAACGCCGACCTGCTCCTCGATAAACTCAACATATTTCCGGGCGTTTTCCGGCAAATCAGCATAAGTTTTGCAGCCAGTCGTATCCCAATTGCCCGCGAAAGTTTCGTAAATCGGCTTGCATTTCGCTAATTCGGATGATTCTGGCACGTAGTCAATTTGTTCGCCGTTATAATTGTAGCCGACGCAGACTTTGATTTCTGGCAGTTTTCCGATCGTGTCGAGGTGGTTTAGGCATAACTGAGTATAGCCGTTAATGACTTTTCCTGATTTTAGGATGTTTAGATCGAGCCAGCCGCAGCGGCGCGGCCGGCCTGTTGTTGCGCCGTATTCGTGACCGAATTCGCGGATTTGGTCACCCACCTCATTCTCTTGCTCGGTGGGGAATGGCCCTTCGCCGACGCGACTGCAATAGGCTTTCATGGCTCCGATGACGTCCGTGATAAATATGGGGCCAATTCCTGCGGCGCCGGCGGTGCTGGACGCGTTGGGAGATGAACTGGTGACGTATGGATAATTGCCGTGATCGATGTCAAGTTCTAGTGCCTGCGCACCTTCTATCAGGATAGTTTGTCCGCTGTTGATTGCGGCATTGATATGTTTTTGACTATCGTCGATGTATTGGCCGAGATTTTCGTGCGCGGTCTTGCAATATTCCAACATTGCGTCGACGTCAAACGTTTCTTCATTCATGGATTTAAGTAAAACATTGTGAGGTCTGAGCGCTTGCTCGATTTTGGCGCGCAGTTCGTTCTGTGGTAATGATAAATCCCCCATCCTCAAACCGTTGCGATGGACTTTATCGGCATAGGCAGGGCCAATGCCGCGACCAGTCGTCCCGACTTTGCTGTCGCCTTTCATCTGTTCATAAATTGCATCTAACTTTTTATGATATGGCATGATGATATGCGCGCGGTCGCTGACGACGAAGTTCTGTGGCGTAATCGAGATAGAGGCTGATAATTCTGTAATTTCTTGATGTAAAACTTCTGGATCGATGACAACACCGGACGCAATAATAGATTTAGAGGTTTCATTCATAATTCCTGACGGCAAGAGGTGGAATGCGTGTTTTTTACCAGTTCGGTCATAAACCGTGTGCCCCGCATTATTGCCACCGGTTGAACGAATCGTTAAATCGACTCCTTTTTGACTCAAGTAACTAATTACTCGGCCTTTTCCCTCGTCACCCCAATAAGTGCCAACGACCTCGCTGACACATGGGCCCCTGCTTCGTTTATTATTCGACATTTTACCTCCTTACAGCCTAGATTATACACGAATATTTCTTTTATGCAAAGACGAGCTTAATATCACGTCAACTTCCCATCCCGCATCCGCCGCACGATAGCGTGGGCGTGGCGGGCGACTTTTTGGCTGTGGGTGACGATAATGACGATTTTGCCGTCGTCGGCCATGGCTTTGAAGAGGGCGAGAATTTTGGCTTCGGTGTTTTCGTCGAGGTTGCCGGTCGGTTCATCGGCCACTACGATTGGTTTGTCGCCGGCCATCGCTCTGGCAATCGCCACGCGTTGTTGTTCGCCGCCGGATAGTTTTTGGACGAGGCGGTCGGCTTTGGTCTGGCTGATGCCGACTTGTTTTAATAATTCATAGGCGCGCTCTCGGCCAGCCGCGTGGCCGGCCAAATCCAATTCTACTTCGACGTTTTCGCGCGCCGTCATATAGCGAATTAAATTAAACGCTTGGAATACGATACTGACGAATTTCAGCCGAAATTCAGTTTCGCCGATGTCGCGGATTGATTTGCCGTCTAGTTTGATGTCGCCGTTTTGGATTTTGTCGAGCGCCGCGATTAATGAAATCAACGTGGTTTTGCCGCTGCCCGATTCGCCGACGATGGCGTACATTTTGCCGCCCTCGAACGTGGCGTCGACGCCGCGCAATACTTCCACTTCGTTCTGCCCGTCGCTGTAAATATGTTTTAAATTCTTTACTATTAGTTTGCTCATTTTTACTCCTTTCCTGTCAAAATAGTTTTTGGTTGATAACGCAAAATATTGATGCTCGGCACGATAGTCGCCATGATGAGAATCAAATAGCCAGCGCCAAACAGCGTCAGATATTGAACCGCGCCAACCGAAACGTCAATTTGATCAATCTCTGCCACATTCGACCGAGCCTGCGTGCCGCGCATCATCATGCGTCCGGCGCCACCGAACTGGCCGCCAGTTTCATTTGGATTATCGGCTTCGTTGGACGCCACTTGTTGAGCCAATAGCCCCTCGCCCAAGCCGCTAGCCAAAACTTGACTAGTGCCGATGGAAGCCAAAAATCCCAGCGTGCCGACGATTACCAGCTCCACGAAAATTTGCCCCAAAATCGTCACTCGCCGTGCGCCCAAACTGAGCAATACGCCCATTTCATAGCGCCGGTCCTTGACATTAATCGCTACGATGAGAGTGATGATGACGACGGCCGCGACAATCACCACCCACATGATTGTGACGGCGAAACTGCCGACGTTTTCAATCGGGCCGACCATCGTTTGATACGATGAATCGTCGATGTCCAGCTTCAAGCCGTCGTCGGCGAGGTCTGGATACCTCTCGCCCACGCTGGCGAGGAAAGCGTCTTTTTGGCTGGCCGACACCAGATAATAGCGCACGCTGGAAACGCTCAAGTTGCTGATTTGCTCGGCCGTCATGAATTTTTTGGCAGTTTCGACATTGCCGTAAATCGTGTTGTTGTCGAAATTCTCGCTGGTCGTTTGATAAATTCCGACGATACTCAATTTCACTTCGGCCTCGTCCGACACGGTTTTCAAAGTTATCGTATCGCCGACCGACAGCGAATTTTCATTGGCTAATTCTTGAGAGATAATCACGCCATCAGCGGTGCTCTCGTCGAAACTTTCGCCATTGACGATGCTCATATTGCCGGCCTCAACTTCGCTGATAAACTCATAGCTATTGATGCCTTGAATCGTGCTGTCGCCCTGTGTCAGAGTCGGATCGGTGAAATTAAAGTCCATATTGAAGCTAAAAGTTCGCGGAGCGCTGCCGCCACTTCCGCCACTGCCCATCGGACCGCCAGACGACATATCATGAGATTCATTATTAAACTCATCGCGGGCCGAATTATACTGATCGGCCTGATCCCGAGCCTGATTGCGCGCATCATTCATAGCGCCGCGAAACTGCTGCTCGCGCTCGTTCTGGGCCGTCGTCACGACCGTGAAACTGCTGGCATTGCCGCTGGCTACCACCGAATAAGTATAGTCTTTCAAATACTGCGACTCGGCGATGCCGGCCACCAATTCTTCCGATATAGCCGGCGCGCTGATGCTCGCCGCCTCGCCGCTGCCAATCGACGCCATCGCCTGCTCGTGCAGCTTCTCGCTGTCAGCCGACAGATAAACGATGCCACTCAGCTTCTCTTTGGCATAGTCCATGCTGCTGTCGACTGAATTTTTAATCGCCAGTGTCGCCAGCAGCATATTCGCCATCACAAAAGTGATTACAATCAAAATCGCGCTACGCGCCGGCTTGCGAACCGAACTCAGCCACGACCGTTTTAACATATTTTTAAACATTTACTCTCCTTTTATTACGTAATGTACGACAGAGAGTTTACGCTCAGAAACTGAATTTTGGCTGAAAAATGTTGAGTTTTTTAATAAAATATCATAAAAGATTGTCTATTTGTGATATAAATCATAGCTTGTAGATATAGTAATCTCGATCTCTTTGTGAAGCCGGTCTATCAATTCATCATAGTCATTACCGCTTGTCAAATAAAAGCCCGGATTGCCGAAGATAATTGTGTGGTCTTTTGGATAATAAATTGCCCTATGACTGGCTCCGATTTTTTCAAATGGCTCGCGCGGCTCACCGTCGCAAAATTCCACTCTCAACCGTGAATTACTGTAATACGGGGAAAGTTTGCTGTGCGCCCAGCAATAATCAACTTGAAAATCATCGTAATCAACCGCTGGCGTTTGCTCACCCATTGCTAAAGCCAGCTCAAGTTCCACGATATCAATTGGCGATGCCGATACATTACAATAATACCCGCCTTGACGCCGTGGGTTTAAATCGGTCGGATAACACTTTCCAGATTTCGTGATTAAAAAGTCAAGCCCAAACAGGCCACGAAAACCTTTCGAGCCCATATGGCGGCCAACTTGTTCGGTCATTTCAATCATTTGCTTTTTGTGACTCTTACTGGCCTTGCTTGGATAAATATTCCCCATATAGGCGTTTGATCGCATAATTTGATCCGTCACATGTATCGTCACGGCTTTGTTCGGCCCTGTCACGATTGCGTTAGTATTAGGTGACAGCACGATGTCGTCAAGATATTTTGTCACAATCAGCGGCGATTTCTTGTTTACAGGCCGCAAATTTGAATAAAAAACAGCCAAATCTTGCTTGGTCATAATGATTTTGCTTTCAAATCCACCGTTAGACCACAGAGCAGAAATAAAAAACGGGAACTCTTTCTGCTTAGAGCGTAGTTCGGAAATATTTTTATAAATTGTCGTCGGGATAACTGGCAGTCCAAGCCTAGAGAACAAATCACTGTGCATATGTTTAGAATCGAAATATTCGGATATTTCCGGGTTCGGCCCCAAAATCACTACATTTTCATTCTGCGGCTTTAACCAAACGCTGGAAAATGCCAATATGAAAACTTTGCCTTGTTTTTTTACCAAGTCGTCTATTAAGCTTATCATTTCGGGTGATTTCGAAAATTCTTTGTTCAGGTCTTCTTGGTAGCGCATATCGATAATGTCAGTGCGGTTCAGAGTGCCGTATATTTGTTCAAGCCGGTTGTTAAACACCACGAAGTTCTCTTCCTCGAAAATTTTATTATGATGAAACATTAAGAGAGAAATGGGTTTGAATTTATGACCGAAACGTTCCTGTAATTTCTTTGCCCAAATGTCATTGAGCGGCGCAAAACGATCCGACAGCATAGAGAAAAAATAATAATTTTCATCAGTGGTGATTTTTGGCGAGAGTTTTGATTTAAGCATTGCTTGCCCTGTGCCGTTCAGAATAATGATATAATCCTGAGTCGCCCTACCTAGTTTTCCACCCCTGTTTCGTGTTCACCAGCCGGATTTTTTTCTTTGACGCTAGTCGACTTCTCCTCTGGGATATCGACATCATTGATTGATTTATCGAAGTCTTTAGCGGTCAAACGGGCTGATTTGCCGGCGCGGTCGCGCAGATAACTGAGATAGTTGCGGCGCACTATGCCGCGCTTGGTCACGACGATTTTTTCAACTAACGGACTATGGATTAGATAGCTTTTTTCGACGCCTACGCCAGAAGTGATTTTGCGCACAGTAATGCGCGAAGTGGCGGAATTTTTGCGGTCGGTACGGATGACGACGCCCTCAAACATTTGGATGCGTTCTTTGTTGCCTTCTTTGATGCGCTGATAAACTTTGACTGTGTCGCCTGAACGCACGTCGACGACTTTGGCTTTGGCGCTCTGGTCGGCGACCTTTTTTATAATATCGTAGCTCATTTTTCGGCTCCTTTCGCGGTTGTTTTCGTCGCTTTCGCGGGCGATTTTTTGGCCTCCGGCGTTTCTTTTGTCTCTTTGGCCGGCAATAATGGCACGTCGGTTTTAACGAACTTGCCGCCGTTTTTTGCAATCGCTTCGACGACGGACTTTGACGCTCCCGCCACGCTCAGAGTTCCTTTGAACGTGATGTCGCCTTTGCCGTTAATCACCTTGACGGCATGATACGGCATGGTGATGAGACCGGCTTCATACAAGCCGAAATTATCCTGCTTCGCCCCGGTTAGTTCTTGGGCGTAAACCACCTGCGCTGGCACACGCAATGATTTGAAACCGCGCATTTTTGGCACGCGCTGCACCAATGGGCCTTGACCGCCCATGAAAGTCGCCCGAATTTTCTTGCCAGTACGGGACTTTTGCCCCTTTGTACCGCGTCCGGCAGTTTTGCCACCGCCAGCGGCAATGCCGCGACCAACGCGCTTTTTATTCTTATACGCTGAAGCGCTCAACTCGTGATATTTGGTCATATCTCTCCTTTTTATAATTTATACCTGTGCTATTTTAACACATTTTTCGAGCAAATACAAGGATTTGCATAGCGCCCAGCTTATAGAACTAAGCAAACTTATTCGTCGCCCTCGAAACGTTCTTCGATGTAGACGTTGAGATAGCGGAAATGTTCTTCCGTATTGAATTCGATGCCGCTGTCGGCAAAATCTTGTTCGACCCGCTCGACGAAAGCTTCTGAGCCGTCGTTCAGGTAAACTTCTATCTCGCGATCGCGAGTTTCTTGCGGAATATTGACAGTGCCGTCATCGTTGAGGGTGATGCCGGGTGATTCTATTTGCTGAGATTGGTTGGTGGTTTCGTCTGATTGCTTCGATTCTCGGCCATTAAACAGGAAGATTGCCAAGCAAACACCAATAATCAACAGCACGAGTGCTGCGACTATGATGATTATACCCGTTCTTTTATTCGTCATGTTACCTCTATGATAACACGAGCTTTTTGAAAAAGCAAGTTTTACTGACGGATTCGCCGATTAAGTCGGCGAATGACGAAAAAAGCTTCTATCCTATTATTTTCTGAGACCAAGCTTGTTGATAGTGTCTTTATAGGCTTCGAAATCGGTGCGTTCGAGATATTTCAGCAATCGCTTGCGGCGGGCGACCATTTGAATCAGCCCGCGTCGCGCCATCAAGTCGTTTTTGTTGGACTTCAGATGGGCCGTCACTTCGTTGATGCGAGCCGTCAAAATCGCAGCTTGAGTTTGCGGCGAGCCGACGTCGTCTTGGTTGACTTGAGTCTTTTTGATGGCGGCTGCTTTGTCGGATTTAGTTATCATTTTTCGCTCCTTTCGGCTTCATCGGCCGGTTCTGGCTTGGCTTCGGTCGGCTTTTCTACGGCCGTAGATTTATCATCAGTGGCAGTTTGTTCCGCGTTTTCGGCTGGTTTTTCCTCTGTTACTGCTTCATCGGTCGTATCAGTTGGTTCCACGGCCTCAGCAGCTGGCGCTTCCGGTTCAGCCGGACGATTGCGGCGCAATTTATCAATATTTCGAATTGGCTTTTTGGCGTCCAGCTTCGGCTTTTTGACCCAACTTGGCAATTTGATTTTCGCTTCAGTTAATAATTTAATCACTCGATCCGACGGTTGCGCGCCGTGCGAGAGATACTTTTCGACGATTTCTTTATCGACAGTGGCTTGCTTGGTGTGCGGATTATACGAACCGGCGTAGGCTACGATGCGGCCGGAAGTCGGATGTTTGGCGGAATCTTGGACGATGATGCGATAGGTCGCGTAGTGCGTGTGCCCTATCCTCTGTAATCGAATCGCTAACATTATTTGTCTCCTTTCTTCGACGCCGTCTTTTTGACGGGTTTGGGTTTGGCGCCCAACCATTTATCTCTCGGCACTAATTGGCGCAAAGCCTCCAATGTCGCATAGGCAATGTTAATCTTATTAGTCGAGCCGAGCGATTTTGAAATCAAATTCGATATGCCAGTCACGCCGACCACTTGACGCACTACGCCACCAGCGATGATGCCGGTGCCAAGGGTGGCTGGCTTCACCAGCACGTGCGCGCCGGTCATTTTGACTTCAACGTCATGCGGAATGGTCTTGTTGACTATCGGCACGATGACAATGTTCTTTTTCGCCTTATCAGTCGCTTTGGAAACGGCCATCTGGACGTCTTCGCCTTTGGCCACGCCGACACCGACTTTTTCTTTATGATTGCCGACCACCACGAGTGCTTGGAAACGGAAGCGGCGACCGCCTTTGACGACGCGGGCCACACGGTTGACATTAATGACGACTTCGTCGAATTCTTTCGGGGCGTCGTCTTTGCTGCGCATCGGCCGACGATTGCGTCGGTCGCGGCGATCGCGTTGGGCTCGGTCTGCGACTTTTTGATACTTATTATCCGACGTGTCTTTCCGGACAGTTTCCATATTCTTTTTTTCAACTTCCGCCATTTAAAACTCCAATCCTTCCGCACGGGCGGCGTCTGCCAGCGCGCTTAATCGGCCGGCGTATGATCGACCATTTCTATCTAATACGACTCGCTTGACCTTAGCTTTTTTGGCCGCTTTGGCGATTTCGCTGCCAGCGACGGCGGCTTTCTCGGTCAAGTTTTTATCATTCAAGTTTTTGCCGACGGTGGTGGCAGCCGCCAAAGTTTTGCCAGCGACATCATCTATAATCTGCGCCGAAACATTACTCTGCGAAATCGTCACCGACAGGCGCGGGCGCTCAGCCGTGCCCTGCACTTTGGCGCGCACGCGATTTTTGCGCAAGCGCAAGTTGCTAAAACCACTCATTATACTTTACCTGCCTTTCCTGCCTTGCGGCGAATTTGTTCGTCGATGTATTTAATCCCTTTGCCTTTATACGGCTCTGGCTTGCGCAGTGAGCGGATTTCCGCCGCTGTCTGCCCGACCAATTGTTTGGAAATACCTTCCACTTTAATATTCATTTTATCGACCGTCAAGCTGACGCCCTCTGGGGCCTCGTATTTGACCGGATGCGAATAGCCCAGCGCCAATTCCAGCGCCCGACCGCCGCCACCGACGCGAAAACCCACGCCGTTGACTTCTAATTCTCTACTAAACCCGTTCGTCACACCGATGACCATGTTATTAATCAGGGCGCGCATCAAACCATGATGGCTCTTGGCCGGTTTAGAATCATCGACACGCTCAACTATCAGCTGATCGCCGTCGATTTTGACAGTCACGTCCGGTACGATGAATTGCTTCAAACTTCCTTTTGGCCCGGTGACTGTGACGTCGCCCGAGTCAACCGTGATTGTCACGCCAGCGGGAATCACCACTGGTAGTTTTCCGATTCGACTCATTTGTCTCCTTAAATTGCCCATCAAAAAACAGGCGATTAGTTAATATCTAGGGACATTTTAGCATAGTTTGGGCGGGAAAGCAAGAGTTTGAGTCTGCCCCACCCACACTTCCTCCCCTCTCCCCTTGCAAACCTCACCAAAAAGAGACATAATGTCCTCAATATCATCTAACAAATAAGGAAAACAATTATGTCTCTACAATTTAATATAGC
>JAISBI010000017.1 GCA_031266275.1 Candidatus Nomurabacteria bacterium
AAGGCGTTGGTGTTGCTGACGCGGGTGGACGACCAGAGGTCGCCTGTGATGTGGATGCCGTTATAGGTGGTGTTCCAACTGCCCGACAGCGTGCCTTGGAATGGGCCGCCTTGCAGCCAGTTTTTGGCGTAGTCGCTGTTGGCTGGGTTGTCTTGATTGGGCGCGCCGTCACCGTGCATATAGCCGTTCAGGACAGCGAAATCGTTTCTGGTCGCGTCGGCGTTGTAGCCACGTGGCAAGCGCCAACCGGCTGGACAGATTGAACTGGGGGCGATATTGTCGGCGCTAACAGTGCCTGAGTCTAAACTGCCAGCGGTGGCGGTGTACCAATTATAGAGATAGCCGCATTTGGTCAGGCTGTCGGGGTTATAGGTTTGGCCGTCGTTGCAATAGGCGTTGCTGGTCGGGTCAACTTGCCGCCAAGCGTCTTGGTCGCTGGCCGAACTGAAAGTTGCGCCAGTTTTGGTGAGATAGCCGTTGGTGACGAAATTGCCGTTACGTGTGACGCCAGAAGCGTTGTAGCCGAGCCAGTTGAACCTGACCGTCGGATTGCCGCTCCCTGTTATATTGCTGGTCTTGCCGTCCAAAACCATGCCTTCGGTCAGTTGAAATCGCAGGTTATCCAGCATCCAACAGTTGCCGTCGGCCAATTTAGCCACCCGATAAGCCTGGACTTTGCTCGCGCCGTCGCCCCGAGCGTCGTATAGAGTGAGAATTGCGTCCGCGTTACTGCCGTCGAACTCCGTCATACTGGCGCAATATTCCACCGTCATTTCCTGCATGGTTTTCGGCTGCGGGGGTGAAAAATCGCCAGTGATAGTAATGGGTGTGCCGCCGGCCGTTGGGCCGCTGTCGGGCGTGACAGTTGTTGGCGTAGCGGCGTTACTATTGTGCGCGAAATGATTGACAATGATAAATCCGGCAGGAATCGCCAAAAGAAACAAACCGACAATCGACATGACGATTCTTTTTACAATCTTGCTCTTCCCGTAAATTTTCAGCATAATTTATCGCGCTACTCTACTGAGCCCTCCTTACAATCATTAAACATAAACCAATTATATGCGTTATCTGCGATGATGTCAATGGTTTTCGATGAAGATATTTATGGCAGGTCATTTTATGTTGTAAAAATTACAACATTTTCGTTACTATCTCAGTTGGCCTTGTGGAAAAAGTAGTATTGATTTGTTGCCTTAATTGTGATATATTGGGAGCGGATATTAGTAAAGAGTTTTTGAAAACATATACAAAAAGAGAGGACACTTATGGCAATAGAATTGGAAGAGAAAGAAATCAAGAGGCTGAGTTCTTTGATTGCTGACGCCGAAATAAATTTGGCCGCAGCGAAAGAAGTTCTGAAATCAATCGCGGGCGGCGAGGCCTTGCCGTCGCGCACACCGACCGAAGAGGTGGCTGGTAAAGTTATCGAAGGAATTTTCGACGGTCAAGTCATGGTCGGGCCGGATGGCAAGACTTATCCGGTGCCAGCCAATTATGCCTCGAAGTCGAAATTGGTCGAAGGCGATATTTTGAAATTGACCATCGACGAAGACGGCTCGTTTATTTATAAACAAATCGGACCGGTGGCGCGCCGTCAATTAATCGGCACTTTGACCCAGCACGACGGCGCCTATTTCGTCGAATCGAGCGAACGCGAATATCGCGTCTTGCTGGCCAGCGTGACGTTTTTCAAAGTCAAATTGGGCGACTCAGTCTCCATCGTAGTCCCAGAAGACAATCGCGAAGCCGAATGGGCAGCGGTCGAGGCAGCGTTGTAAATAATACACGCTTTGTCGTCGCGCGTCGTGGTATAATTGGAATAAATGAGTAGACAAGCATTGTATCGCAAATACCGTTCTTCGTCGCTAGACGAAATTATTGGGCAGGATCACATCGTCGAGGTTTTGAGCGCTGGTTTGAAAGCTGGCAAGACAGCGCAGGTTTATCTGTTGACTGGGCCGCGTGGCGTGGGCAAGACTTCGGTGGCGCGGATTTTGGCTTATGAGCTGAATGGTTTGTCGTACGGCGGGACGGAACTGGATATTATTGAGATTGATGCGGCCAGCAACGGTAGCGTCGATGATGCGCGGGAATTGCGCGACAGGGCCAGTATCGCGCCGAGTTCGCTGAAATACAAAGTTTATATTATTGACGAAGTGCACATGTTGTCGCGTCAAGCTTTTGACGCGCTGTTGAAATTGACCGAAGAGCCGCCAGAGCATGCCATTTTCATCATGGCGACGACGGAAGTCGACAAAGTTCCGGCGACTATCAAATCGCGGGCCGAGCAATATCATTTTCATTTGGTGCCGACGGATGTCATCGCGGCGCATTTGACGGGGATTGCTGAGTCGGAAAAAATGAGTTTTGAGCCGGCCGCTATCGAATTATTGGCGGAGCTGGGGCGTGGCAGCTTGCGCGATGCGATTTCGCTGCTCGATCAAATGTCGAGCGGCGAGGTGACTTTGGGCGCAGTTGAGCGAACTTTTGGCCTGCCGCCGAGTCAGCAATTGGAGGCGATTTTGACGGCGATGGGCGTGGGCGATGCGGGGACAGTGGTGTCGATATTGAACGAATTGAGGGACAACGGCATGCGGGCTGGCGGATTTGTCGGCGCTTTGATTCGAAAATTAGAGAAAGAGGCTGCGACCGAGCCGCGTTATTTTGATTTAATCGACAGACTTTTGGATGTCGCGAAAGCCGGCGATCCGGATTTGAAATTGATGGCGGTGCTAGGCACTTGGTCAGCGCCGGTGCGCCCAGAAACACCTGAAAAATCCGCGCCTAAATCGGAAATAACTGCCCCGTCGCCCGCGCCAAAAACAGAGAAAAAAGTAGTCAAAAAACCGGAAACAACTGCCAAAAGTGATGACGAGAAACCGCAATCGAGCAAAAAGCCCGAACCACCCCAAAAATCCGATTACAAAATCGTCTGGACTGACGTAGTGCGCGAAATCAGAAGCGACGGCAATCCAGTTTTCGCTTCGCAACTAGCGCGGGCCAAATATACGCTGGATGGCGATGGCTTGACGCTGCAGTTTTCATCTAAAATTGCTCGCGACACCGCGGCTGACGCCAAGCACAAAAAAATCATCGCTGACGCCGTCAAAAAATTATACGATTTCAAACCGGTTATCGATGTGTCGAGCGACGTCATACAAGCGGCCAAGCCGACCAGCGCGAGCGAATATTCGACCATTTCTGCTATAATGGGTGGAGGAGAAAGGGTTTAAATGGCGAACGAAGAAAACAAAGGCAAGTTGCCACCGCAAAATATTGACGCCGAGATGTCAGTACTGGGCGCGGTTTTAATCGAGCCGAATGCTATTTCGGAAATTACTGACAAATTAGTGCCGGAAGATTTTTATGAAAAAAAGCACGAATTGATTTATGCCGCAATGTTGAGGCTGTACGGGCAGTCGTCGCCGATTGATTTGCTCACAATCACCGAAGAATTGGAGCGGAAAAAAGAATTGGAACTGGTCGGCGGGCGCGAATATATTGTCGAGTTGACTGACTATGTGCCGAGCGCCGCCAACATTGATTCATATGCCGACATCGTGCGCAACGCTTCGACCCGCCGCCGATTAATCACGATTTCCGGCGACATGCAGCGCATGGCTTATGACGGCGCCGAAGAGGCCAAAGACATCATCGAAAAGGCCGAATCGGCGTTATTCGCGGCCTCGCAAAGCGTCCAAAAAGGCGATTTGACGCCGATTTCATCGCTGTTAACGCGTTCAATCGAGCGTTTGGAAGAACTGCAGAATAACAAAGGTGCTTTGCGCGGCGTCGCGACCGGCTTCGCTGACCTAGATAGATTGTTGAACGGTTTGCAGCGGTCGGAATTAATCATCGTCGGGGCGCGCCCAAGCATGGGCAAGTCGACATTGGCCCAAAACATCGCTCACTACGTAGCGACGCATTCTGATAAACACGTGTTGTTTTTCTCGCTGGAAATGAGCAGCGACAGCTTGGTCGACCGCTTGATTGCAGAAGCTTCTGGCGTCGATCACACACGCATTCGCAGCGGTTATTTGAAATCTGATGATTATGAAAAAATTACTGAGGCGATGGCCGAGATGGAAAATGCCCATATCGCCTTTGACGAAACTTCGATTTTGACCGTCAACGATATGCGCTCGAAAGCGCGGCGTTACGCCATGAAAAATCCGCTCGGGCTGATTGTGGTCGACTATTTGTCGCTAATGGACACGGTGACGAATTATCAGGGAAATCAAGTGCAAAAAGTAGCGGAAATTTCGCGTGGGCTGAAAGCTCTGGCGCGCGAGCTCGACGTGCCAGTGTTAGCGTTGTCGCAGTTGTCGCGTGCGTCGGTACAGGGTCAAGATGACAAGCGGCCGCAACTGCAACACCTGCGCGATTCGGGTGCGGTCGAGCAAGACGCCGACGTCGTGATTTTCATCCACCGCGAAGATTATTATCATAAATCGGAAAAATCGCGCGGTGAATACGAAGATACCAATATCGCAGAAATTATTATCGAAAAAAATCGCAACGGCCGAACTGGTGCGTTGAATTTATATTTCCACCCAGAATTGTTGAAGTTTCAATCATTAGAACGGGAGAAATCAAATGGTTAGAGCGAAAAAAACCGCCATTAAACCCAGCGAAAGAGTTAGCCTGTTCAGCCAGTTGACGCTGTATCGCTATCGCTACATAATCGGCTACGCGGTCTTCGCGGCGGCGCTGTTATTTTTGGTGTTATTCAATTTTCCTAATTTGCCCAGCGGGTTGAGTCAGGGCGAAATAGACAGCGCGGCCAGCGCCAGCATGCTCGACTGGAGCTCATTTCGCGACGGCACGGTGGCGGCGACCGATTTGCCGTTCCATTTGATGCAAAAGATTTCGCTGAAATTGTTCGGCCCGACCATGTTTGCACTACGTTTGCCGACGGTGATTTTGGCGCTGTTGGCGGGTGTCGTGCTGGAGCGCTTGCTGAAAAGATTGTTCCACGAAAACGTCGCCATTGTCTCGACTATCATCGCGATTTCAACCATATTGTTTTTGACGGTGGCACATTCCGGATCGCCTATGGTTATGAATATCTTTTTGACTACCACGATATTATACCTGTTGGTGCGGATTTTGCACGGCGACAAGGCTCAGCCGGTGTGGGTGATATTGTTGGCCATTGCAGTGGTTTTGGGGCTGTATTCGCCGATGTTCAGCGTGTTGATATTTTTGGCGCTCCTGTTGTTGTTCCACCCCAAAGCGCGCGCTCGCATCAGGAAAATGCCCAAAGCGCATCTCATCGTCACGGCCGCTGTCGTAGTGCCGTTTTTGGTGCCGTTGGTGCTGGGGCTGTCGCTGAACGGATTGGAGACGCTGAAGTCGCTGATTGGCTTCGGCACTTGGCGCGGGTTGACTGACAATGTCGGCGCGATGGCCGGTATATTGTTCGGCATCAACGCTGGCGGCACGGTTTCCGAATTCGTCCCGCCGGTAATCAATATGGCGTCGCTGGCTGTGGCGCTAATCGGACTGA
Organism: Candidatus Nomurabacteria bacterium; assembly: GCA_031266275.1. GTDB lineage: Bacteria > Patescibacteriota > Saccharimonadia > Saccharimonadales > Saccharimonadaceae > JAISBI01. The sequence continues at coordinate 5,513 of JAISBI010000017.1, forward strand.
TTCGTTTGTTTATGAGTCTGAAATCAGCGCGGTCGTATCTGTTGTTGCTGTGGCTGATAGTATTGGTGCCGATATTATTGTTCAATACCAGCGCCATACCGCTGACTTTCGTGCCGTTTACGATTTTGACGGCGATGGGCGTGGACGGTTTGATTACGGGGTGGAACCGCTACTTCCCGATTAATCCATATGCGCGCATCGCTGGATTGATTCCGATTTTTGTGCTGATGTTTGGCATCGCTTACACGACGGCGCAGCGCTATATGTTGGCGAATGTCTATGAAGCGAACGTGGTGACAGCTCACAATCTCACCCTGCCGGCGATTATGAATGAAGTGCAGGCGGGCGCGGACGTGAAAGTTTTGATTGGCGAGAGCGAATCGCAAATTGCGGATATTTTCAAAAATCGAGCGGAAGTCAAAACTAGCGGCTTCTCAAACGATGGTCGTCTGATTGTGACGCCGGAAGCTTACCACGAGCATGAATCGGAATTAAATTCGTGGCGCCTGCGTCGCATTGAGACCTCGCAGTTGCAAAACGATAGCGTGATATTGCGGATTTACGAAAAATAGCGTATAATTCATAAATAAACTATTAAGAATCAAGAGGAGGAGCAATGGCATTAGACCAGATGAAAATGTTGGCGCAGTTGAAAAAAGCGCAGAACGAATTAAAAAAAGAATTAGTCGAAGTGGAAGCCGGCGACGGTGCCGTCGTGGTGCAAATCAACGGCGAATTGAAAGTCAAATCAATTAAATTTGACAAAGAACTCGTCGGCGACGATTTCGCGAAATTGGAAAAATGGACGATTGCCGCGCTGTCGGACGGCATGGAAGAAGCGCAAAAAATGGCGGCCGAAAAAATGAAGCCGTTGATGGGCGGGCTGGGCAGTCTCGGTTTATAAGGCAAAGCGATGCGCGGGCCCGATTCAAGCGACAGATTATATGTGTTAAAAGCGGTTATTTTAATCTCTTGCTTCGTATTGAGTGGATTGGCGCTCGGAGCGGATCATAAAGCGCACAGCGGTGCCGTTCCAGAGGAAGAATATCATAAAACAGTCCAAAAAGTCGAAGAAGATGAGGGCGGCGAACCGGAGCCAGCGCCCGAGCCGGAAGCGGTGCCGGCCGAACTGGTCGCGCCCGTCATTCAACGCGCCGCCGCGCCGCCGGTAGCTCAGGCGCTACACAACCATCTAGAGATTTCGGCTATCGGTCTCAATGCCAACGTGTCGCCAGTCGCGATTAATGGCAAAGGCGAAATCGACGTGCCGGCGGCTGGCGTCGGGCTGTGGAACGGTGGCGCTCAGCCGGGAGGTCTGGGCAATGTGTTTCTGGACGGGCATGTTTACGGCGTCTTTCGCAACCTGCACGGACTTGGCGCGGGCCAGACCATTCAGCTGACGTGGAACGAGCGTAATTATAATTATCGCGTGGTGTCGAACAGCACTTATTCGCTGGACGAATTGTTGGCCAATGGCGGCGCTTTGTGGTCGAATATTTTGTATAATGCGCCAAGCGGCAAGGGTTTGACGATTATGACGTGCGCCGGTTCGCCGATGGGCGCGACTTATTCGCACCGCACAGTTGTCAAAGCAGTGGAAATATAAGGAGGAGTATGGAGAATGAAAACCTAGAAAAAGCAACAGTCAACCACGCCGAGCGAAAAGTCGATATGGGCGGGGCGGCGGCTAAAAAAGCAGTTTTGGTGGACGATGAAACGGTGACTAAGTTGCGGCGCTATGAAATTCCTGATGACAAGAAAGTGCCATACGAAGAAATTGCGAATACCTTGAAACATATTCGCAAAGACATCAACGACATGCCGGAAGATATCAAAGATATTTTTGTCAAAAACGGTTTGGGTGTGATTGAGGACGGCAAGATTATTTATACTGACGCAGGCGAGCAAAAATTAGTGCAATACATGTTCGACGATAAAAATGATGAATTAAGCTTGGCAGGATTTTTGCAAGACGCCGGCGTGATAAGGATTAGCGATAACAATTATGTTACCGAGAGCATTGACTAATCTCATCGAAAGCTTCGAGCTTTTGCCCGGCGTCGGCGCACGCAGTGCCGAGCGCTATGCTTACTATGTTTTGAAAAATTCGCCGGCTGACGCCGCGAAATTGGCGCGCAGTTTGGAAGAAATCCACACTGGCGTGAAACTGTGTCCAGTGACATTCGCATTCATCGATTCGAACGAGTCGGTTTCGTCGCTCTACGCCGATGAAGATCGTAATAAAAAATTAGTCGCGGTGGTCGAAGACCCATTCGACGTCATCGCGCTAGAAAAAACTGGACATTTCAAGGGCACATATCATGTTCTAGGCGGCGCGATTTCGCCCATTGACGGCGTCAGTCCGGAGCAGCTGCACATCCCAGAATTGATTAAACGGCTCAAAAACGACGCGGTGGAAGAAGTGGTCTTAGCGACCAACGCCAGCGTCGAGGGCGAGTCAACCGCGCTATACATCCAAAAGCAATTAGAGGGCGCGAAACTGGACGACATCAAAATCACGCGACTGGCGCGCGGCCTGCCCATTGGCGTGGATTTGGAATACGCCGACCAAATAACTTTGTCACACGCTTTGCAGGGCCGGCAGAGATTGTAGATTTTGCTAACTCGCTTCGTCGTGATACAATTATAGTTATGGAAATTAAGAAGACTCGAGAATTATTGTTGACACGGGCTCGGGAACTAGAAGCGCCGCGCGATATTTTGAAAGCGCCGGAGTTGAAGAAACTTTATCAAGTTTTGTCTGGGCTGCCAGAGGCGGAGCGGCCAGAATTTGGCCGGAAAATCAATGCTTTACGGGGGGAGTTAGAGAAACTTGTCCAAGTTTTAGAGTCGCAAGTTGAAGAAGCGGCGGTTGAGCCGATTGACGTGACCGCGCCGATGGGCGTGAACCAACCGAAGCCGACGCTGATGACTTCTGATAATGGCTCGCGGCATCCGTTGATGACGGAGTTGGAAAACGTAGTGCGGATTTTTAACCTAATGGGCTTCGACGCGCTGGAATCGCGCCAGCTGGACGATGATTATCATATGTTTACAGCGCTGAATTTTCCGCCCAATCATCCGGCGCGCGACATGTACGATGCTTTCCATACGGAAGAGGGCTTCATCCCGCCCGGACACACTTCGACCATGCAAAATCGCATTTTGAAAGCTGGCAAGCAGAAATTAGAATCTGGCGGTCAAATTGCCACGATTAGCTATGGCCGAGTTTTTCGCAACGAAGACCAAGACGCCACGCACGAGCACACGTTTTATCAATGCGAAGGCGTATTCGTGTCAAAAAACGCCAATTTTGCCCAGTTGACTGGAGTGTTGCTGGAGTTTTTGCAAACTTATTACGACCAAGAATTGAAATACAAAATCCAACCCGGCTATTTCCCATTCACCGAACCGAGCATTGAATTCGCCATCGAAAAGCCAGCTTCCATCAACGGCAAAAAAGGCGAGTGGTTGGAGCTAGTGCCAGGCGGCATGATCCACCCGAACGTCTTGCGCGAAGCTGGAATCGACCCGACCAAATATCGCGGTTTCGCGTGGGGTTTGGGCATTGAGCGCCTTGTGATGCTGAAATATGGCATCGACGATATTCGGCATTTTGAATCTGGTAGATTGCGGTTCCTGAAGGAATTTTGAATTTAACTTATCAGAGGATTCATGCGGCTTGGCGGGCCTTTCGAAGTGGCAAACAACTTAGCCCAGCGATTGACGATTTTAGTTATCATTTGACGGCGAATTTGCTGGATTTGACACACCAATTGAACATTGGGACTTATCGGCATTCGGCTTATCGTCAAATTAGTGTGCAAGAGAAAAAGCGCCGCGATATTAGTGTGGCGGCAGTGCGAGATCGGGTGGTTCATCGACTGATTTATGACGAATTGGTGCGGATTTTCGACGATTCGTTTGACTATGATGTTTGGTCGTGTCGAATTGATAAAGGGTTGCACAAATGCCTCGATCGCACCAAGAACTTGTTGGGGCGATATCAACGAGCGTATGTTTGGCGGATGGATATCGCCAAATTCTACGATCACGTCGATCACGCAGTGCTGATGAAATGTTCGCGTCGCCGACTGGATGACCAGCAGCTTTTATGGTTGTGTGAAGAGATTATTAACAGTTTCAGTTTGGCCGATGACCGCCCGCGCGGCATTCCGATTGGTAATTTGACCAGCCAAGTTTTCTCTAATATTTATCTGAACGAGTTCGATCGTTGGGCCAGGCATCAATCCGGAGCTTTGGCCTATGTGCGCTATGGCGATGATTGTGTGATTTTTGCGCCTACTCGCCAGGTGGCTCGAGAATTGAGACGTGACGCGACTCTGTTTTTGCACGAAAATCTGCGCTTGGACGTCAATCCGAAAAACGACGTCATCGTCCGGTCTGGCGACGGCCTCGATTTTCTTGGTCACCACATAACGTCGGCCGAAATAATCGTCGACCGCCACACTACCGTGGCGGCGCTGAGCAGCGTTAATTATCGAAACTTAGCTAGCTATAAATCGCTAAAGTTCGATAATCGTATAAAAAGGCGATTTGACCACCAAGTCCTAGACGAAATAACAGAGGTGATAGGCCCAAAGTATTGACTTTTTTGACAAAGTGTGATACAATGATAGTTGTGGCAGTAATAAAAACTGCGACGGACCTTTAGAATTTGGTAAATTGATGAGTTTGTCTCGTCTTTTTGGCCTGCTTAGAGGGTTCGTATCTGTTTTTGGTGTCAACAAGGTGCTGAATAGGTTGGTAGCCCGAAATGGGCTGGGAAGGGACGAAGAGATGAAGAAGTTAACAGGAGTTAAAGTCACAGAATGTTCGAATACAAAATCGGATGAATTCCATTTTTCGACCAATGAAAAGATGGCAGTGAAAACCGGCCAGCTTCCCAATCGAGGAGTGAAAAAAATCGTTCAGGAATTGGTCGACCATACATATTTTATCATTGAAAACAGCGATAAAAATGTGGTTTTGCCGAGCGACCTGGAAGAGCAGATTCGGTCAAAGGTCGAAGACCAAAATGCCAAAGGCTATAAAGTTCAGTATTTCATGAAGTTTGGCGAGAATATCATTTCAACGGCACGCATGATCGAGTTGGCGAACCCTGACTATGTCTATGATCCGCTGTGGACGCCTGGCACTGAGACGGAGAGTTATACTGTCAAGGAATTGAACGGCTCGGAAACTGATATTTCGGTGATGGGAATGTTCCTCAATACTGAGGATACCGACTATGATCCGACTCTGTTTTTACTGGACCACCCGTTTGACGATAAATATCCGAACGGAAAAATCAGTCAGGTTGACGCTGCCAAGGAGTTTTTGGCGAAATCGATCGATGGACTGGAAATCAAGCAAACCGATCATCGCGACGTTTTGTCCAGATATATCATGGACAAAAATAACGGGTTGTCACCCAACGATGTGATCCTTGCTCAAGGATGGACGCGAATCCCCCTTGGGCGAAGATCTGTTGTTGGCGGCTCGTGCGTTGGTTGCGTGAACTCGGGCGGCGGTCGGCGTGGGCTGGGCGGGTCGGTCGGGCGCGCGGACGACGGCGTTGGCGTCGGCTTCTCGGCGGGGCTGGCAGATTGAGCTTTAGTCTTTTGATTTTCTTTTCTTTTAACCTTTTGCTACAATAAAAAGGTTCGATTACTGCATAGATTGATGCTTGTGTTTGACATTGAAACATCACATCCGGTAATCAAACTAAAAGAAAATTATTGCCCCGCGTGTGCTTGCATTAAGGTGACCGAAACAGCGATGTGTTCGTGAACACATCGACTCTGGACGATGCAAGATACGAACTGTTGATGGCGACTCGTACGTTGGTTGCGTGAACTCGAACGACGGTCAGCTTAGGCTGAACAGGTCGAACGGTAACGCGAACGACAACGTTGGCGTCGGCTTCTCGGCTAGGCAGTTAATTTACCAAAAATGTTAGTCCCCACTGGTTTTTAACTGGTGGGGATTCTCTATTATTGTGCACTTTTCAGCCAGCCACCGATCTGACGAGAAACCTCATGATTTTTGGCTAATAATTGATTTACGGTCGTAGCGTTGGCCAGTTTTTGTTCCAGCAAAGTCTGCAGATGAAAATCGATAATCTCCGCCGTGGCGACGGCCTTTATTAAATAGATCGCCTTGTGGGCTTTGGGCGCGTTCTTAGACATAATCAGCCACTCCAACAGTTGTAAAACTGCATCCTCAAGTCGCCGACCAATAGTCTGACGCTTGACCCCAGCCAGCTTTTCGGTGACGATACAAATCGCACCATACAATTCGTGCACTCGTAGAATAACAGGTAAATCAGTCATGCAAGCATTTTAGCAGATTTGTGTTACAATGACTAGTATGAAAGTTATGCGACGAGGAGTAAAAAATGAGCCGAGTTAAAATCGTTGTGACGGCGCCGATTAAGGACGCTAGTAAAATTCGTCAAGCTCTAGGCGATGCTGGCGCAGGGCGACAAGGCGAGTATTCGCATTGCAGTTTTTCGGGCATGGGACAAGGACGGTTTTTGCCGTCCGAGAATGCCAGCCCGCATATCGGCGAGCCCGAGAAGCTTGAAATCGTGGACGAAGAGCGTATCGAGGTGGTCTGCGACCGCGCCATTGCTCGCGAGGTGATTGCTAAGCTCCGCGCTGCGCATCCTTATGAGGAACCGGCGATTGATATTTACCCGTTGATTGATGAGGAGGATTTATAAAATGACTCGCGAAATTCATAAGAAATTGTCGAAAAAGTATTTTGATTTGATTGCCAGCGGGCAGAAGACTTTTGAGCTGCGGGTGGCGGATTTTGAATGCGAGACGGGTGATGTTTTGGTTTTGGATGAGTACGAGTATGAAAATGACGAGGACACTTTGGCGCGACGGCCAACGGGGCGAAGTTTGCGAAAGAAAGTTGGTTATGTCGGTCGGACGGAGGAGTTTGCTTGGCTGAAACGACCAGATGTGGCAGCGGATGTGGAGAAATATGGGTTTCAAGTGATTTCTCTGCTGGATGATAAACAGGGTTCATACGATACATTTGAAGTTTCATGTAAAGTTTTGTTAATAAATAAAGCGAAAGACAAAGTCGTGTTGTTGGAGCATGTTGATGGGCATGTCGGCATACCAGGCGGGCATGTTGAGTATGGCGAGGATCTTGAGCAAACAGCTAGACGCGAGATAAAAGAAGAGTTGGGGATTGACTATAAAGGTAAATTGACACAAGTAGGGTTTTATACTTATATGAGTCGTCGCGATACGCAGAAGTTCGGATTAGTGTTCACTGGCGAGCTGGATGAACGAACGAAGTTCACTGTGTTGTCTGGCGATAATCCTGACCAAATAGTAGACCGTAAGTGGGTCGATATGGCAGATATTACGAGCGGGAAAAGCACTGTGTACGAACGAGAATTGATTATGAAAGCAGCGGGGAGGAAAAATGATAATTAGTTTAAATTGGCTAAAAAAATACGTCAACATTGACATTCCGACTGATGAGTTGGTGAAGTTGATTGGGGCTCGGTTGGTGGAGGTGGAGGCTACGAATGATATTAGCGAGAAATATAAGGGGATTACGGTGGTCGAGGTGCGCGAGTGCGGCAGGATTGAGGGGTCGGATCATTTGAATCGGTGTATGATTTGGGACGGTAAGAATGAGGTCCAGGTGGTTTGCGGCGCGAATAATGTGAGGGCTGGGATGTTGGCGGCTTGGCTGCCGCCTGGCGCGGTGCCGCCGGAAACTTTTGATAGTGAGCCGTTGGTTCTGGAAAAACGTAAGCTAATGGGCGTGGAGAGCAATGGGATGTTGGCGTCGATGCGTGAACTTTGTTTGGGTGACGACCATAGTGGGATTGTCGAGATTAATCCGGACGACGCTAAGGCCGGCGATGATTTCGCGGCGGTTTTTGGTTTGAAGGACGTTTTGCTGGATATTGAAAATAAGTCTTTAACACATCGGCCGGATTGTTTTGGGATTGTTGGCTTTGCTCGTGAGGTGGCTGGGATTTTGGGGCAGGAATTTGTCGAGCCAAAGTGGCTTAAGAGACCAACTAGAAGTGTTGTAAAAATTACAACAGTGAAGGTTGGAAAATGAGTAATTGCCTAGTTATCATTGACGTTCAAAATGGCTTTTTGTATCGCAATACAAAGCACGTTATCAAGCGAATTCAGAAACTTGTTCAAAATGAGAAATTTGACCATATTGTCGCCACGCGTTTTATCAACCACGACGGTTCGCCGCACGACAAGTTGATTGGTTGGCGAAAAATGATGGACAAAAAATCGCAGGCTATTCCCGCCGAAATTGCGGAGTTGGCTGAGAAAGTTTTTGATAAAGATGTGTATAGTTGCTTCACGCCTGAGTTTCGCGACTTTGTAAAAAAAGAAAAAGTTGACACGCTGTATTTTGTCGGAATTGATACTGACTGTTGTGTTTTAAAAAGTGCTGCGGATGCGTTTGAACGCGGGATTACGCCGATTGTGGTGAAAAAATGTTGCGCTAGTCACGGTGGTAGGTTGAGCCACTATGCTGCGTTGAAAGTTCTGTCTCGGCTGACTGGGCAGGGTATAATCAAGAAACGGAATAGTTATGAGTGAGATTGTAATTTATCAATCATCAGATGGCGTGACTAAGATTGATACAAAGTTGGAGGACGAGACGGTTTGGCTGACACAGCAGCAGATGGCGGAACTGCTTCAATCTTCGCGGACTAATGTGGTTGAGCATATCGGGCATATTTATGATGAAGGCGAGCTAGATGAGACGGCAACTTGTCGGAATTTCCGACAGGTTCGGACAGAGGGGAAGCGTGATGTGGCGCGGGAAATACCTCATTACAACCTCGATATGATTATTTCGCTGGGCTATCGCATCAACTCGGCGCTGGCGACGCAGTTTCGGCGTTGGGCGACCGAGCGGTTGCGCGAGTATATTACGCAAGGTTTTTCGATGAATGACGAGTTTTTGAAAAATAACGGCGGCGGGGCTTATTGGAAAAAGTTGCTGGCGCGGATTCGTGATGTGCGTTCTAGCGAGAAGATTATGTATCGTCAGGTGTTGGATTTGTATGCGACGGCGGTGGATTATAATTCGAAAGCTTTGGAGTCTGTCAAATTTTTCAAGATTGTGCAGAATAAGTTTCATTATGCAATTAACAAACAGACGGCGGCAGAGGTAATTTTTGACCGCGCCGATGCCAATAAGGATTTTATGGGTTTGACGGTTTTTGCGGGCGATTTGCCAGTTTTAGAGGAGGTGTGGATTGCTAAAAATTATCTGTCGGTGGATGAGTTGGAAAAGCTCAATCGGTTGGTGTCGGTGTATTTTGATTTGGCTGAGCTTAGGGCAATTCAGCATGTGCCGATGAAAATGAGTGACTATATTGCGGAGCTGGACAAGTTAATGACTGGCTACGGCGAAGGTGTTTTGACTGGCGCAGGTAAAATCAGCCACCAGCGAGCGATGGCGAAAGCTGAGCGGGAATATCGCAAGTACCAGACGGCGACTTTGAGTGCGCCCGAGCGGGATTATTTGGAGAGTTTGAAATCGATTGAAAAAAAGAATAAGAGTGTTGTAAAAAATACAACGAAAGGAAGTAAAAAATGAACGACGCATTAAAACAGTTTTTATATAAAGCCAACACGCGCGGTTATGGCAGTACCGGTGTGGATGAGGAAAAATTGCCAAATGGCGAGCACGTGATTCATTTTTCCGACGATGATTATGAGTTCAAGGACGTTTATTACGGCGGCGAGCCGTATGCTGGGCAGGAGGTGATTTTTGCGCAGGGCGGCCGAGCGATTTGGGCGATGCAGTATCGCGGTTTTGTCGTGGATGGCGAAGAGCTTGGGCCGATTTATGAATTTTTAGGCAAAGTTTTGACCGGCACGGAAGTTGGACTGCCGCGCGGCGTGGACGGCTTTGCGGACGGCGACTTTTCCTACGAATTCAAAATGAACGGCGACCTTGACGAGTTTTCGGCGAATGAGAAAATCCTGCGTGGTGGTAAGGTGGTGTATGCAGCGGACTTTTTGGGCGGATTGGTTGATACGAGGAGAGAGGATTAAATGAACAGAAATAATACGGCACTCGTTGTCATTGATATCGTCAATAGCACTTGCCACGAAAAATGCGAAACGCCTGAATATGGCATCACGTTTAATAAAATTCGCGAGATGGTGCCGCGGCTGGCGAAGTTTGTTGATGATTATCGCGATGGTTTTAACAAGAATATTTATTTCGTGAATCTTACGCCTTGGACGAAAGAATATCTGCCCCAGAATATTCAGAATTTATACGAAAATCCGGATGTGGAATATTATGGCGGCGACAGTTTTGAGGAGGAATTTTATGTGGTTCAGCCGCAAGAGACTGACACTATAATTACAAAAAATACTTACGATGCGTTCAGTGTTCCGGAATTTGAAAAAAGTTTGCGCGCCAAGGGGATTCAAAACTTGGTGATTTGCGGCGTGTTCACTGACGGTTGCGTGTTGTCAACGATAATTAATGGGTTTAGCCGAGGGTTTGATTTTATTATTTTGAAAGACATAGTGGAGACGACGGATTCGCCGGTGCGGCAAGAACTACAGACGGCTTTGCTGGAATATACTTTGCCAATGCAATATGGAAAGGTAATGACAGGCGATGAACTATTGGAGGGGCAAAAATGAAAGACGTTTTAGTAAAAGTCGAGAAGTTGATTGCTGGCGCGCGCGGTCGGTATTATTTTAATTTCGCTTCGGAGGACCTTAAGGTATGATAGTAAATGGAAAGGAGAAATATGAAATTTCAAGATAAAGTCGCGTTGGTTACTGGGGCGAGTCGCGGCATTGGTCGGGCGACAGCGGAAGAATTCGCAAAAAATGGCGCAAATGTGGTGATAAATTATCAAAATAGCAAGGAAGTCGCCGAAAAATTTGCTGCTGAATTACAGCAAAAATATGGTGTTCAAGCCGTGGCTATTCAGGCCGATATTTCTAGCGAAAATGACGTTATGAAAATGCGCGATGAAATTATGGACACGTTCGGAAAGTTGAATATGTTGGTCAATAATGCTGGCGTTGTGGTTGATAAAGATTTTTCTGAGCACACAAAAGAAGATTTTCAAAAACTGTTTATGACGAATGTTTACGGCACGTTTTTTGTTAGCAAGGTTTTTGGCGAAATGATAAAAAACACAGTCGGAACTGGAGCGATTGTTAATATATCGTCAACTTCTGGGCTGTTAGATTTTTGGCCTGATAATATAGATTATGCTGCGACCAAAGCGGCAGTCGCGTCAATGACGCACGATTTGGCAATTCAATTTGCGCCAGATATTCGCGTCAACGCAGTTGCGCCTGGTTGGGCTGATACTGATATGAATAAAGATTTGCCGGAAGATTTTGTTAATAAAGAGAACGAAAAATACTTACTCAGGCGTATGGGCAAGCCAGAGGAATTGGCTAGGCCGATTGTGTTTTTGGCGAGCGATGACGCAAGTTTTGTGAATAGCGCGCTTTTGGTGGTAGATGGGGGACGTTATTAAAATGAATGAAGTGAAATTACAGGTTACGATTAAGGACGCTGGGCTTTGTCCGCGGTATCAGGCGGTGGTTATGGGGTTGCCTGCGAAGTTGGGGCAGCGGTATTTGGATCCGATGATGGTGGAGATTGCTAAGGCTGGGATGCGGGCGATTGATCCGATTGTGGATGTTACGAATTATTTGATGCTGGTGAGCGGTCAGCCGCTTCATGCTTTTGACTATGATAAGTTGGTGAAGGTTGGTGGGCAGGACACGGCGCATATTATTGTGCGGGCGGCTAGGGACGGCGAGACGATGACTTTGTTGGACGGCAAGGAAATTGCTATGGGCGAGGGCGATATTGTGATTACTAGCAATGATGTGCCGGTGGCTTTGGCTGGGGCTATGGGCGGCGCGAATACGGCGATTGACGAGAATACTCGGCGGATTGTTGTCGAGAGCGCGACTTTTAACCTTTATAATTTGCGGGGGACGCAGTTTCGGCATGGGATTTTTAGCGAGGCGATTACGCGGTTTACTAAGGGGCAGCCTGTGGGTTTGACGGATTTTGTGATTCGTGAGTTTATGGCTATGACGGCGGAGAAATATGGGTTGAAGGTGATTTCTGAGGTGGTGGATGCTTATCCGAAGGCTGTTCGGGCTAGTGTTGTAAAAATTACAACGGAGCAGGTTAATGGATTGTTGGGGACTGGGTTTGGGTTTGATGAGATTGCCACAACGTTGGAAAATGTTGGGTTTAAGGTGAAGTTAGTGGGCGAAACCCTGAACGTTACTGCTCCTTGGTGGCGGACGGATATTCATATTGCCGAGGATGTGATTGAGGAAGTTGGGCGGTTGAACGGTTATGACGAAATTCCGACTCAGTTGCCAGAACGTAATTACCGTTCTGTAACGCCAGACGCAATGGGCAATCTGAAGTCGAAAATTCGGCAGATTTTGGCGGCGGCAGGCGCGAATGAGGTCTTGACTTATTCTTTTGTTAGCGGCGGTCTAATCGAGAAAGCTAACCAAGACCCGAAAGGCGCCTACAAGATTATCAACTCTATTAGTCCGGAGTTGCAATATGTGCGGCCGAGCTTGACGCCGAGTTTATTGGAGAAAATCTATGAAAACTATCGGGCAGGCGAACGGGATTTTGCTCTATTTGAATTGAATTCGGTCTATAACAAAGGCGCGATGAGTGAGGACGAGCCGGACTTACCAGCCGATTTTCATCAGCTTGGGCTGGTCGTGAATAGTAAAAATGATAAGGAAGACGCTTTTTACTTGGCCAAGAGGTATCTAACTGAGTTGCTAGAGCGGCTCGGATATAAGTCGACCATGCGTCCATTTCGCATAGGCGAAACAGAGAAAGATAAGCGACGCCTAGAACGTGCGATTTATCGGCCATTTGAACCGAAGCGCAGCGCCGAAGTCTACGTAGGCGAGCAATGGGTGGCTAATGTTGGCGAGTATAAGGCGGATGTGCTCAAAAACTTTAAACTGGCGACGCCGGTTGCTGGGTTTGAGTTAAACCTTGACCACTTACTATTTGATACCGAAAAGCCCGAGATTGCGCGGCGGCAGTTGCCGAAGTATCAAGATGTCGAGCGCGATATAACGTTTCGGGTTAGTGGTGAATTAGTGTTTGCGAAGCTCGAGGAGTTGGTCCGAAAGACGTTAGTCGCGGGAGGGCTTTGGTTTGAGATTGAGCCAGTTTCGATTTATCAAGGTAAAAATCCACAGGCCAAAAACATCAGTTTCCGCCTGACGTTCGCGAATTATGAAAAAACCATGACGGGTGCGGAAATCGCCAGTATTATGGACGAAATCGCGGCCGTCGCGAAGAAAGAGCTGAAAGCTGAGGTCATATGATGAATAATTTGGCAGTGCGGATTATCGTTGGCATCGTGATGGAGCTGATTTTAGCACTGGCGGATGCGCCGGTTTATCTGCAGATTTTCCCCGTGGCGCTGTTGGCTTGGACAGCGGTCGATATGATGATGAATGTGAAAATCGTCAAAATAGAAACTCAGATAAAAATACCGAAAAAGATGCGCAAAGATATTGAAAAATTGGCCAAAAAGCAGGCTAGTGACCTACTGAAAGACATCGAAAAGCCGCCGAAGCCGGAAGACAAATAGCGCCGTTTTACATTTTGTCCAGAGTGTGATATGATTAGCGAATGGTTATTTCTGCAATTAGGTGGTTTTAGCTTGCACAAAACACGTGGAGGAGGATTGTCATATGTCGAAAAATAATAGCCACAGGAATCAGAAGACCATCACTAATCGCGCCATCAAGGCTGAGTACGGCTCAAAAGAAGCGGAATTTTTGGGACACTGTCTGGAATATCTACCAAAGCGGGTCATTGTGGAATACATTGATTCGAGTCAGCCTCTGGGAGTAGTCAAGGAGCTTTGCGATAAATATAGTCATCTTCCGTATGATGTATTAGACAAAGTCGTTAGTTTCCATCATGGGCGTACAAATGCACATGAGGCATGTCTACAAGACCTGAGCTACATTGCTCGTTATATGAGTGAGGGCGTACCGGTCGGATTGGTTCGGACGCTACCCCATAAACATTCTCTCAACCTAAATGTTCTGAGAGTTTTCAAAAATTGTTTGGACATGGGGGTTCCGCCAAAAATGTTGAGAGCAGTCAGTGAGTACTCGCCATATTTCGTAGTGCATGTGATGACGTTGTGGGAAAATTTTCGAAGCGAAATTGAGGAGCTCGTAGAAAAGAAAGACTACGATATGCTCGGAGAGCTCTCGGCGCAAAACGCCAGGTAGCTGCATTAACCCCGTTGACACTTGTCAACGGGGAATCTTTTTGTTATAATTGCCGAGAATAAAAATTAGGAGGAGAATGGAAAGTAAGACTAAAACAAGAACTCGCATCGCGATTTGGATTATCGCGCTGGCGATGGCGATTGGCACGATTATGACGTATGTGATTATCATCGTGGCGCAAAATAATCCGGACAGCGACCCGACGCAGATTGCTTATCAGAAATATCTGGAAAATCAGCAACAGAAACAGCAAGAACAGCAGGAATTGCTCGACAGTTACTGCCCTCAATCTGAGCGCGACAATCCGCTCGCCAACATCGATAAATACAAATCAGAGCCGTTTGCCCAAGCCAGCGAGCTGAAAGTGGAAACACTGCAAGACGGCACCGGCGAGTTGACTACAGCGGAACAGTGCATCGATGTCAATTATAAGGGCTGGAATACTAAGGGCGAAGTGTTTGATTCGGGCGCCTATGCCGTGATTCCGAACATGGGCATGGTCATACAGGGTTGGATTAGCGGTTTGGTCGGCATGAAACAAGGCGGGATTTATAAACTAACTATTCCGGCCGAGCAAGCTTATGGTGAGCAGGGTAGTGGCGACAAGATTCCGGCCAACGAATCGCTGACTTTCGTTATTGAAGTTGTTAGTGTGCAGTGAATATGATATAGTATTGGCAAGTTGCAATTTTTAGATAGGGCGGGCCGATTGCGGCTCGTCCTTTGCAGTTTGGGAAAAATGGAGGAGGTGATGACTTATTATCGGTGACCGTGGATATGGATGGTCACAAAACATTAAAGTAGGAGAGATCTAATGATGTTTGATGGGTTATTTTGCTAATTCGCGTTGGCAGCCAGCCAGAAAGCCACAGGAGGTGGAAAAATGAATCAACGTTACAGCCAGCATTACAAAATTGAAGTATTTGACGGCGATAAACTTGTGTTGAGTTTCCTAACGATTACCGGACCTTATGAAGAAGTTGTCAGAGATGACAGCAAGGATGGAGTGATAAGCGTGTCGTTTGAGATTCCACTGGCCGGTGTCGACGGCGGTGGAATTGAAACCAAAAATGTTAAATCTACAGGTACAGTCGTAATTACACCCGTACCTCATTCTCATTCCTAGACAAGAAAAAGGGGCCTCGAAGACCCCTTTAAATTTGGTTTTAAGGATTTTTTACAGCCCCAAAACTCCGCCAACTGTAAAGATTGATATAAACAGAATGGCAACCATATTGACGACCTTGATTAAGGCGTTGAGGCCCGGACCAGAAGTGTCTTTGGTCGGGTCGCCGACAGTGTCGCCGACTACGGCAGCTTTGTGGGCTTCCGAGCCTTTGCCGCCGTACAGGCCGTCCGATTCAATTAATTTTTTAGCGTTGTCCCATGCGCCACCGGCGTTGTTCAGCGTCATGGCGAGCATTAAGCCAACCACGATAATGCCAATCAACACGCCAGCCAGCGCAGCTGTTCCCAACAGCCAGCCGACCAGAATCGGCACGACGATGGCCATTGCGCCCGGTAATATCATTTCTTTCAGCGCGGCGCTGGTCACGATATCGACGCATCTGGCATAGTCCGGCTTGGCTTTGCCTTTCAGGATGCCCGGAATTTCTTTGAACTGGCGGCGCACTTCGTTAACCACACCCATCGCCGCTTTGGAGACGGCGCGCATGGTGACAGAGGTAAAGGCGAACGGCAACAGCCCGCCGATGAGCAAGCCAACCAAGATGACTGGATTGTTAATGGCGAGGTCGATTTCGACGCCGGAAGTGTTGCCGGCAATCATTTTCTCATAGTAATCTGCGAATAGCGCGAGAGCGCCCAGCGCGGCTGAACCGATGGCGTAGCCTTTGGTAACGGCTTTGGTGGTGTTGCCGACGGCGTCCAGTTCGTCGGTGATTTCACGCACTTTTTTGGGCTGTTCGCTCATTTCGGCGATGCCACCAGCGTTGTCGGTAATCGGGCCGTAGCTGTCCAATGCCACAATCATGCCGGCCATTGACAACATAGATACAGCGGCCACTGCAATGCCATATAACCCGTTACCATCGAATCCGCCGGCCACGAAAAAGGCTACCAAGATGCCGGCGATGATAGTGATGACTGGCAAAATCGTCGACTCCATGCCGAAGCTCAAACCGGAAATCACATTGGTGCCGGCGCCAGTTTCAGAGGCGGCGGCGATAGCTTTGACCGGACGGTGCTTGGTCGAAGTGTAATATTCGGTGAAAATGAACATTAACACCGTGATGGCGATGCCAATGAGCGCCACCCAGAAATAAGTCATATTACCGAAAATCCAATTGGTGATGAATAGAAACGCGACGCCCGAGAATATAGCCGCCGCCGCGACGCCTTTATACAGCGCGTTCATGATTTTTTTCGATCGACCGAGCCGAACGAAGAAAATCGCGATGATTGAGGCGATGATGGCGACTGAACCCAGTGCCAATGGATAAACGACTTCTCTAGCTTCGAACGTGCCGCCGCTGATGGTCGATCCGATTAACATCGAAGCCAGCAATGTCACGGCATAAGTCTCGAACAGGTCCGCACCCATGCCGGCGCAGTCACCGACATTGTCACCGACATTGTCCGCGATGGTGGCTGGATTGCGCGGGTCGTCTTCGGGGATTCCCGCTTCGACTTTGCCGACGATGTCCGCACCGACATCAGCCGCTTTGGTATAAATACCGCCGCCGACGCGCGCGAATAGTGAAATCAACGACGCCCCGAAGCCGAAACCGACCACAAGATTGACATCGCGGAAAATAATATACATCAGGCTGACGCCCAACATGCTGAGCCCGACCACTGCCAGACCGGTCACCGAGCCACCACGAAAAGCCACCCGCAGAGCCTGCTTCAGCGAATTTCGCGCCGCCGCCGCTGTCCGAACGTTCGACCGCACCGACACGTTCATGCCGATAAATCCAGCCACGCCAGAAGCAATCGCACCAATGGCGAAAGATGCGGCCAAATTCCAGCCCAAAGCGAAACCAATCACCAAAGCCAAAACCACCGCTACAACAGCGATAGTCATATACTGACGTTTGAGATAAGCCATCGCGCCCTCTTGAATGGCCCTAGCAATTTCTTGCATTTTTTTGTCGCCTGACTTCTCTTTGAGCACGCGCCACGCCAGCAGCCCAGCTGCAATCAGCGAAATCGCGCCCGCAATCGGAGCCAAGTAAATGAAAATAGAGTAATCCATAACTCTTTCTTCCTCCTTTTAAAGTTAATGTTTTTACTCATGAATAATAACACAGAACGCGAAAATTTCAAAATCGGCGGTGGATTTAAGTTTTCTTAGCCGGCTTTTGCTGGCTTTCATTGGCTGGCACGTGGACGCCCTCTTTGCGCAGTTGGGCGCGGATTTTGGTGCGGGCGCGGGGCGTGATGACTTTTTTAATCCAATCTAGCTTCGGCAAAATGCCGCTGCGGGTGATGACTTCGATGACGTCGCCGGTGTGGAGCGGTTCGTCGAAACCGACGATTTGGCCGTTGACTTTGACGCTGTGAGTGGTTTTGCCGATGTCGGTGTGGAGGCGAAAAGCGAAATCGAGCGGCAGCGCGCCCTCTGGCAGATCGAAAATGTCGCCACTTGGCGTATAAACGAAAATACGGTCGGAAAACAGTTTCATCTGGAGCTTTTTGATGTCGACTTCTTCGCCGGCCTGCAATCTCTCGGCGGTTTTGTGCAGATCGGCCACCCAATTCATGCCCTCTGGCAAGCCGGAAATTTGGCCGCCGCTTTTATAAATGTCGGTCAACTTTTGTTCATTATAATGAAAGCCAGCCGCCAATCCGCGCTCGGCGAATTCGTGCATTTCGTGAGTGCGAATTTGGAACTCGACGAACAGCTCTTCGTCGTTTTCGTCATAGCTCTGGACAGTGGTGTGGAGCGAGCGGTAACCATTAGCTTTGGGGCGCGAAATGTAATCTTTGACGCGTCCCTCCATCGGAATGAAGAGGTGGTGCAAGATCCCCAGTACTTTGTAACAATCGTCTTCGCTGCCGACAACGATACGCAGGGCAATCAGATCATAAATGCGGTCGAAGTCTTGCTCGTATTTGTCAAGCTTCTTATGCAGAGAATAGACGGATTTGGTGCGGCCGTCCATTTCATATTTGATTTTCTGCTTTTTCAATTCAGCCTCAACTTCTTGCTTGACGCTGTCAAGTCGGTGCGAGGCGCTGCCGACCCGTTTTTTCAGCTGTTTTTTGAGGAAATTAAATCGTTCATTGTTGAGATATTGAAAGCTAATTTCTTCTAAACGCACGCGAACTTGGCCCATGTTGAGCCGGTCGGCGAGGGGTGCAAAAACCCGCAGTGATTCCATGGCAATTTTCTGCTGTTTAGATTTGGATAAGGAATTCAACGTCTCAAGATTATGCAATCGGTCGGCGATTTTAATGATGACGACGCGAATGTCTTGGCCGGTTGCAATCAACAGTTTGGCGAGATTGTCTTTGGTCTGAGGCAGATAAGTATCGATTTCGCGCATGCCTTTGCGAATTTGCCCAAGCTTAGTCACGCCGTTGACGAGGAATGCTACGTTGCGACCGAACTGCGCTTCAATATCCTCTATAGTCGAATCAGTGTCTTCGACCGTATCATGTAAGATACCGGCGACGATGGAGTCAATGTCCATCTCCCATTCGATCAAAGTGTCGGCTACCGCCAAAGGATGTCGAATAAACGGCTCGCCGGTCAAGCGCTTTTGACCTTTGTGAGCGCGGCTGGCGAAATCAATCGCCGCCGCCAATTTGTCGACCTGTCTGCGCTCGAATTTTCCGCGCGCTCTTTCCAAAACTTTGTCGTGCTTCATGTCATCTATTGTAGCACAGCTGGTTTGGTTATCGCTAGTGTTTACTTTTCCGATTAATTATGATATAACTTCGATATTAGCTAGATTATTTGACTAATGCACATAATATCCAAAGAACAAAATCACAGAGGACGTCATAGAAAGGAAGTGGTAATTGTGACAGAATGGAAAGAAAAGAGCCTGCAAAGCGGCATCTCGCCAGACGATTTGGCAGTAATCAAACAGTTGATAATGGGGCTTCCGCCGCCGCGAGTGCGCGAGGCAATCGCCAAACGGGATATCGGCTTATTGTTGCCGGACGGAATTCAATCAGGGTCCAGAAACGAAGTACTGGCGAAGTGCGGCTATGCTTGCTTCGATGAATATTTACCATCGCTCGCTGAGCAGTGGGAATCGTTCAAAACGACTTACACTACATGCATAATTAGACATGATCCGGTTTTGAATGCCAAATTCGACACGATAGTCGGGCATGATAGAAAACTGCCATTTTGGCTGAAGCCCGAGTCTGATGAAGCGATTAATCACTTGATCGACACGGCCGGCTCGTACGTATTGGATTTCGGCGGTCGTCATGCCCAGACCATGAGAAACAGCCAGCTAGTCATATTCTGGCTGGGCGACCCGAACGAGACAATCTTCTTTTACTACAAGTTGCTACAGGCACGGATGGCGGCGCTAAAGACCGTTCAAACAAAGCGCTCAGATGACGTCGACGTCAGTTGTCAGATGGGTGACGAAGACTTTTATAAAAGGGTTAAGACGTTGAACGAGTCGGCCTATGATTACGGCCGTAAACCCGGCGTATTTATAATTGATGGCTTCAATATGGTCGACAACACGGATTGTTGGAGCTGTGATGAGGCTCGTAAAAAAGCTGTTGGCAAAACAAATTACTGGCTGGCTTCATTTGAGGCTTTAGCAATGTATGCTTATGCTGACCCAGAGCTTTTTCGAGCGCAGGACCAGAGGAAGTTGCCAACAGTTGATTTGGCTGGTACTGAAGTGAGAGACGGGAAATGTGAATTTGATAGTTTTTCGTTTACTCTCTCTACGCGCGGGCATCGGAACTATGAGATTGGGCTATGTGACTCCAGTTTCGTCTGTTCGCCGCCGGTCGCCAGGCCATCGTTCACCGGTGTCCAGAGGATTTTGTGAGCTTTGAGAAAACCGCTCTTCATTGGGGTGGTTTTTCTTTTTTTGAGGGATTAATTTGTATTGGACTTCGCAGTTACTACCGACTGGTATTGACTTTTTACATGAAGTGTGCTATAATGGAGATGTAAGGTTGTTAATTTAGCCTAGTACCTAGACAAATTGCTAAACTTTGTCGGGTTTTGGGTGCCGTTATTTTTATTTCATCAGAAAGGACAGAAGGATTATGACAAAAAGACTGAAAGCGTGGCAGATTTTGATTGCGATAAGCGCGGCGTTTTTCGCAGTGGCCGCTGTAACCGCTGGCTTGGTAGTGATCGGTCGTGTAATATCGACCGATACGACGAGCTATGTTATCTCAGCCACAGGAATTGTCGGGTTCGTACTAGCATGCATTGCTTACATTGCTCATTTGAGCGATGCGCAGGGTCGCTACGAGACTCGCTTTATGGGCAGCGACGAAAATTATCGCAAGTATTGACGCCTGAGAAGAAAGGACGAAAAAATGAAACTCATAGTAATATTTTTAATCGCGGCTGCAGCATTCTTCGCTGCCTTCGGGATAATCGCCGGCTTAGTACATTTCGATTGCGTGGAATCAACAAAAAATCTGTCCCAGTTGGAAGTGGGACTGATGATTTGCGGGTTTTTGTCAGCGGGTTGTGCGTTTGCGGGATGGGCCGCCGAAACGGTAAACCACGAGCGTGACCGCAATTACTGACCAGTATACAAGAAAGTTTGGCAATCGCACCCAGCGAAAATCGCCTGTCAGCGATTCATCGCTGGGCTTTCTTTTTTTCAAACTTGTGCTAAAATGGATATAGCTAATGAAAAAGGGAGGCGAAATATGAAAAAAATTGCGATAAATGGCTTTGGGCGGATTGGACGTCAGGCTTTTAAGGTGGCTTTTGAGCGGGGCGATATAGAGATTGTAGCAATTAATGATTTGGACAAAAATGAGATTTTGGCGCACCTTTTGAAGCACGATTCGACTTATGGTGAATATGATAAATCGGTGGACTTTAATGATAACGAATTGATTGTCGACGGGGTTAAAATCAAGACTTTCGCCGAAAATGACGCGGCCGCGCTTCTCTGGAAAGATTTGGGCGTCGACGTGGTGGTCGAATGCACCGGACATTATGTGGAGCCGGAAAAAGCTCGCGCGCACATCAAGGCGGGCGCGAAAAAAGTCATCATTTCCGCACCGGCCAAAGGCGAGGGCGCCGATACGATTGTGCTCGGGGTGAATGACGAGAAGATTGACTCGGCGGGCGAGATTATTTCCTGCGCTTCCTGCACGACGAATTGCATCGCGCCGGTGATGTCCGTACTAGAGAAGAAATTTGGCGTGGCGAAGGCTTTTATGACGACGGCGCACAGTTACACTTCCGACCAAAGATTATTAGACAACGCTCATGACGACCCGCGCCGCGCTCGTTCGGCCGCCATTAACATCGTGCCGACTTCGACCGGTGCTTCGATTGCTGCGACAGAGGCCATTCCGGAGCTAAAAGGCGTTTTCGGCGGGTTGTCGTTGCGCGTGCCGACGCCGGACGTATCGATTGCCGATTTCGCGGTGCTTTTGAAGAAGAAGACCACTATTGATGAAGTTAAAAAAGTCTTTAAAGAGGTCGCGAAAGAGCCGTTTTATCAGGGGATTTTGACGGTTACGGAAGATGAATTAGTTTCGACCGACTTTTCCGGCAATCCGCATAGTGCCATTGTCGACTTGCCCCTGACCGACTTGATTGACGGCGACTTTTTGAAAGTGGTGGCTTGGTATGATAATGAGTGGGCCTATGCTAATCGGTTGGTCGAATTGACGGCCGATATAGCAAAAACCGTATAATTAAATTAAAATTATTAGCATAATGGCGCGAAGTGTGCTATAATAGAGGTGTTCATTAGTATGAAAGGAGAATAAAATGGCTACTATTGACGAGCAATTCGTAGAGTATATTATTAAGAGTGTGGTGGATTGTCCCGATGATGTGAAAATCGACCGTACAGAAGACGACAGGGGAATCTTGCTGTCTTTGACCGTGCACCCCGATGATTTGGGGCGCGTAATCGGCAAAGGTGGTGCGACAGCGCAGAGCTTGCGTAATCTTCTGCGGGCGTTGGGCATGAAAAATGATGCTCGATATAACCTGAAAATCGTTGATGTCGATCGGCCGGAAGGCAGTAGGAGGGGCGACGACGACAGTGGCGTTGTAAAAAATACAACACCAAAAAAGTCCGACGATGTGGAAAAATCTACTGATGCGGATGTGGAAAAAGACGACGATTTAGCGTCGAAAACTCGCGCTGAGCTTGCAGAACTAGATGACCTTGATATATAATCAGCGTTAGGTTATCCTATTGGAAAGAGGAGACCATATAAGAGTGAGAGTCTTATATGTTCAAGAAAACTGCTCCACGGGGCAGTTTTTTTGGTGAAGAAAATCCGTGCTAAATTTCATAAATATGCCGGTTGGTATTGACTTTTTATATAAAGTGTGCTATAATGGGAGTGTAGGGCTATTGATTTAACCCAGCACCTTGTCAGATTGCTAAATTTTGCCTTGGTTTTGGGTGTTTATTACAGAAAGTACAGAAGAAAATGGATACGAATCCAAATGAGGATAAATTGAATGCAGAAGAACACAGGAAAGCCGATACGTATCGATGGTTTGAGAAATTGCCCGTGGTCATATTTCCGATATGGATTTTGGCGATGGTGCAGTTCTCATTCTGCACGTTTATCGGGGTTATAGACTCGGCCAGAGAGACAGCCATGATGATAACGAGCAATACCATCATGATTACGCTGACAATCGCACTTCTCGTTTCATTTGGAATCAGTTATATTTATGCTGAGTTTTTCAAAGAGTGAGTTATTTTAGAAAGTTTGGCAATCGCGCCCAGCGAAAAAATCGCCCTCCAGCGATTCATCGCTGGGCTTTCTTTTTATTTGCTTTTCTCAAAAAACTCTGCTATAATACATGGCATCTTGACGCGGCCGAATGGTCGCTGATTTTCATTAAGGAGAGAAAGGAAGAAAATGGAAGGATTGGATCTCAAGGGTTTGGTGCAGAATATTGGTATTATTGCAGAGGAAAAGAATTTGTCGGATGACGCCGTCATTGGCGTGGTCGAGGAGGCTATTGCGGCGGCTTGGCGGCGGGACAATGGTAAGAATACTTGGAAAGTGCGGGCTGTCATCAATATTAACAAAGGCACGGCGAAAGTTTTTCGGATGTTTGACGTGGTGGCGGAGCCAGAGGACAGCGACACGCAGTTGACGGTCGAGGATGCTAAGAAAATTAATAAGAAAGCCAAAGAGGGCGAGACGGTCGAGCAAGGCTTCGACGTCAAATCTTTCGGGCGAGTGGCAGCTCAGACGGCCAAGCAAGTTTTGATGCAGAAATTGCGCGAGGCGGAGCGGGCGGTGGTGATGGCGCAGTACGTCGACCGCGTGGGCGAGGTTTTGACGGGGTCGGTCCAGCGCATTACGCCGCGCGTGGTCATCATTGAAATTGGCAAAACGACTGGCATCATGCCGCGTGATGAGCAAATCGACGGCGAGCGCTATATGGCTGGCCAGCGCATCAAAGCGCTGTTCAAAGGCATCGAAACTGACGATCGCGGTTCGCAGATGATTTTGAGCCGTTCGGATGGAGAATTCGTGCGGGCGCTGTTTGAGCAAGAAGTGCCGGAGTTGGAAACCGGCGCAGTAGAAATCAAAGGCATCGCGCGCGAAGCGGGGCGCCGCACTAAGATGGCGGTTTATAGCGGCATCGCCGGAGTCGATCCGGTCGGCACTTTCGTCGGCGGGCACGGCGCGCGCGTCAATGCGGTCGCGGACGAAATTAACGGTGAGCGCATCGACATCGTCATTTGGGATAAAGATATCAAAAATTACATCATGAACGCCATCGCGCCGGCCGAAGTTTCGAAAATCGAGCTGGACGAAAAGAATGAAAAAGCCAAGATTTTCGTGACCGAAGACCAACAGTCGATTGCGATTGGCAAATCGGGCCAGAACGTGCGCTTGGCTTCGGTTTTGACCGGATATGGTTTGGAAATCGAAGCAGCAGCGGCGGCCAAGCCGAAGAAAATCGCTTCGTCGCGGTCGGCCGAGAGCTCTTTGGTCGACACGGCCAACGCTGAGGGGGTTGAAGATGCTGAAAACTCTGAAAATGTTGAAAAACCCGAAGATTTGGAGACTCCTGATGGCGCCGGTGACGCCGCAGTGTCTGAGGATGCTGAAACCCCTGATAATCCTGACAAAGAGGAGTAATCATGCAGGCGATTGTCGACCTCGTCGAAAAAGCCGTCAAAAAACTCGGGTGGAAAGCCGCTGCTGTCGAAGTGTCGCGCACAGAGGCGCAGTTTGGCGATTATTCGACTAATGTGGCGATGCTACTAGCGAGCTCGGTCGGCGAAAATCCGCGCGCGATTGCTGAAAAATTGGCGGCAGAGTTATCGGGTAATGAATTTTTCAACAGTGTCGAAGTGGCTGGGGCGGGATTTATCAATTTTCGCTTGTCGGATGCGGCTTTGGCGCGCGAAGTGAAAAGTATCAACGCGGAGCCGGACCGATACGGCGCCTCGAAATTATACGCTGGCAAAGTCGTGGTCAGCGAGTTTTCCGACCCCAATCCATTCAAAGTTTTGCACGTCGGTCACCTCTATACCAGCGTCATCGGTGATGCGATTTCGAATATCGTCGCGGCGGCTGGCGGACAAGTTCACCGCGTCAATTTCGGCGGCGACGTCGGGTTGCACGTGGCAAAGACGATGTGGGCGATTATTCAAGATTTAGGCGGCGAGCTGCCAGAGAAATTAGCCGACATTCCGGTTGAGGAGCGTTCGGAATGGATGGGGCGCTGCTATGTCACTGGTACGCGGACCTACGAAGACGATGCGGTGGCCAAAGAGACCATTACTGAGAATAATAGAAAAATTTACAACCTGCACCGCGAGGACGATCATGATTCGCCATTCGCCCAGATTTATTGGACCTGTCGGGGGTGGAGTTATGAATATTTCGACGCTTTCTATGCCCGCATCGGTGTGAAATTCGAGAAGTATTATCCAGAGAGCGAGATAGCGGAGGTAGGGCTGAAGACCGTTTTGGCGCAGCGCGACAAAGGCGTTTATGAAGACAGCGACGGCGCGGTGATTTTCAATGGCGAAAAGTATGGCCTGCATACGCGGGTCTTCATCAACAGCAATGGAATTCCGATTTATGAGGCCAAAGACGTCGGTCTGGCCATCAAAAAATGGGACGATTATCACTTCGACAAGTCCATCATTTTGACTGACGCCGAGCAGACGGATTACATGAAAGTCGTCATGAAAAGCATGGAACAATACATGCCGGAGTCGGTGGCGCGGACGCTGCATTTGACGCACGGCACGGTGAAATTGCCGGGCGCCGAGAAAATGAGCAGTCGCAAAGGCAATTTTCTGCGGGCGGTCGACGTCATCGACATGGTGGCGGGCGAATATAAAAAAGCGCAGGGTCGGACCAGCGATGAATTAGTCTTGGGCGCCATCAAATACGCTTTTTTGAAAAATCGGCTGGGGCCGAATTTGAGCTTCGATCCGGAAACGTCCGTCAGCATGCATGGTAACAGCGGTCCGTATCTACAATATGCGGCGGTTCGAGCGAATGCCATCCTGCAAAAAATTGGCGAGTTTGAAGCGGTCGAAATTAACGACCTCGACGAACAAGAACGCAGTTTGGTCGTCAAATTGACGGAATTTTCCAGTGTGGTTGACGGTGCTACGACGGAATTAGCCCCACAAGTGCTCTGCACTTATCTCTATGAACTTGCCCAAGTTTTCAATCGTTTCTATGAAAATTCGCCGGTCGCGAATAGTCCGCGCAGTGCGATTCGCGCGCAGTTGGTGCAGGCTTACGGCTATATTTTGCGACGCGGTTTGAACCTGCTCGGCATCACAGTGCCAAAGAAAATGTAAATGCTTGCGCGAGCGAAATTTGTGTGCTAACATAGCGATGGTGGGCAGGTACATAAATTGATCTAGGGCCAAATGAGTATCAATAACAAGCGGTACGCGAGTAGAATTTGTCGTGGCATGTCGATTAAGTCGGTGCCATTTGCGCGTAGTAAAATAAATCAGAGGCGTGCCATTAAACTTGTTATGCTCTCGGCGACGAGAGGCGGCTTGATGCGCTGAGGCCAAAAAAGGCGCAGAGAGCCATTATACGTTACCTATTTCGTTCTTTCCCTCGATAGCGGCAATTTCCCCCACTACTGTGTCGGGGATTTAAACGGACGTTCGAGAGGAAAAGCGGGCGCGGGCGCGACGCTACGTCAAACGTAGAAAAATCGTTGATATTCCAACGGTTTCGACCCTGTCATTATCTGTCAGAGTCACGGACGGCGCAAAGGCGCCGACGCGCTACGGCGGAGAAAAAGGAACGTATGTTCGAAAACGATTACGGGGGCGCGATCGTTTATCCTGCCCATCACCACAGCGCCCCCAATCGTTTTTGTTATGGGATATATTAATTATAAAGAGAAGAAAAAACTAGAATACAATCCAGACGGTTCTTTTCGTAAAGAGCGCGTACTGCACGTGCCAAACGAAAAGGCGCGCGAAGCTGGGGCGCATATCGTCAGAATGTTGGTCGAGCTCAGGGACAAAGATATGAGCGACTTGTTTTCCCGCTCGGCTGTTGGCGGTATCAAGGGGCGGGGCTTGCGTGACAATGTCATGCCGCACCGCAAGAACAAACACTTCGTGATGTATGATTTGAAAGATGCTTATCCGAACACACGAATTGGCCAGTTGGCCAGTGTGATTTTGCGCCCTGACTTGATTTATTCGGAGCATGAGTTGGTCGCTAATCGTGAAGAGTTGTCCGACAACACTTATCGCATGTTGCACGATTGTATGTTGGTCGATGAAGAGACAAAGGAAATACATGGGCTGCCGCAGGGCGGTACGGCTTCGCCGTTTTTGCTCAATTTGTCATGCATTCCGCTGGACGAGAAGCTGGATAAGTATTGCCGCGAACAAAACCTCACCTATACCAGATTTATCGATGATTTCACTATTTCATCGCTGGAGCCTATCGGTAAAAAGCGTCAGCGAGAGATAAAAGAAATAATTACCAGCCGGCCCAATACGATTATTAATGACAAAAAGACGCGCAAACACAGCCTCGACAACAAGCCGGTGATAATCACTGGCGTATCGCTGTATCCAGACGGCCGCATAGAGATGAGTCCGCCGCTGGCGCGGAAGATTGAGAGTTTCTATGACTACGTGCTGGAAGCGGCTTCCAGCGGCGACATCGACCAGCTGGATGAGTTGTGGGAAGATGAAAATAGCATGAGGGGCAAAATAAACGGTTATCACAGCATGATTAAATCATTTGGTTATACTAATACGCCGCTGCATCGCCGGTTGGAACGGAAGTATCGTGCTGCTCTCGGGAGATGGGAAGATTCTTTTGAGGTTGCGTATAAAATGAGGCGGGCGGAAACGAAGAATTTAAAATAAAATAAAAAAGTCGCTCAAAACTCTGCCCCACCCACACTTCCTCACCCCGCCCCCATAGACCCTAACCTCACCAACTCGTACATCACTCGTACCCAAGACAAAGCTTTCTTAGGATTAGCTAGACAGTAGCGT
>JAISBI010000006.1 GCA_031266275.1 Candidatus Nomurabacteria bacterium
CGCCACCACCGGCACCAACTATAACTAGCATTACACCAATCATAGGTATAACTACCGAAACTAAAGCAGTAACTATCACAGGCACTGACCTTGACACGGCTTACCAAGTCTTCATAGACTTAAACCGTAATGGAATCCAAGACACCGGAGAAGAGTGCATTAATACCAATATAGACAGCAACGCTCAAATAACCTGTGAAACGCCAAATGAAACCACGCTAGGCTCAAGTATTACACCAGGCACTTATGATGTAGTGGTTAAGACGTGGGGAGGTACCACCAAAGACACTACTGACTTACCAACCACATGGACGCCAGATGATGATTATACTTATAGGTATACTCAGCCACCAGCCCCAACACTATCCCCAACCGCCGGAGACAGCATCAGCACTGGAGCCACCACAATTACAGTCAACAGTGCCGCACCAAGCACTACCTGCACGTGGGGAGCAACGGCTGCCACAGTCACAGATAACGCATCAGGCAGTACTTACACGACAACAGCTGGAACTAATACACTATACTATTCATGTATTACTGGTACGGGTCCAGCTCGGTCTGATGCGACAACAGGCAGTTGGTCATTTGCCGGGCAAGTAGTTAAGATAGCACCTGATGGGACAAATATGAATGCTATTACGTCAGCCATGTGTAATGCGGCCACTATCTTTGATGGTACTGAGATGAGTGCTGTTACTGTTGTCAAAGATAGCCCGGATGGTACAGACAAGTATTATGCCATTGCCAAGCTGTCTGATAATCGTTGCTGGATGATATCTAATTATGCACGGACTTACGGTACCTACATTACTAATATTAGTAGTGGCACAACATGGAAAGATGATACAACCCAACAAGCGTCATTTTACACCATCCCCGGTAATACCAACGTCATCAATGTTAACGGTGTCAGAGCCTGCGTTGGTAACGGTTACGCTACTACTATTGCCGACGCGATAGATTACCTAGCGGATTCAGGCAACACTACAGATGGCTCTATCAGAGGTTGTGGCTATCTTTATAATTGGTATGGCGCAACTGCTGGAACAGGAACTAGCAGCGTAATTGACGCCATTGCTCCTGGTTCTATTTGTCCGACGGGCTGGCATTTGCCAACCGCCTATAATAGTAGCACCTACGTCATCCCCAATAGCAGCTGGGGGACTGATAAGCAAGAATTCCCCACTCTAATAAATACCGTGTTAAATCTTGACCTTACTCTAACCGTCGGCCCTTCTACGGTCTGGCGCGGAGTCGCTTCAGGAGCAGCATATCCTGGAAATTATTTGAGCACCCAAGGTAATACCGGATACTATTGGTCATCTTCAGCTTCCAGCAGCGTAAATGTTTATTACTTCACACACAGACCGCCTAACGATGTGAGACGGGCCGTTACGTCCAGGCACTGGGGTTATAACGTGAGATGTATTTTGAATGCAAATTAGTTCTCCTTTTCTTTTTCGCCTAACCTTCACGAGGTCGCCATGATAGCAAGATTTCATTCCAAAACTACCATTGTGATATATGCTACAATGTATTTATGCGAAAATTTATTATAATTACCCTATTTCCAGAGATGTTCGAGCCGGTTCTGAACAGCTCGATGCTGTGGAAAGCTCAGGAAAGCAGCATCGTTTCGTTTGATTTAATCAATCTGCGCGAATTCGGGTTAGGCCCGCGCCGGCAGGTTGATGATACAATTTATGGCGGTGGCGATGGCATGCTATTGATGATTGAGCCGCTAGTTAAAGCGCTGGAAGAGGCCAAAAAACGCTTGCCAGAGGCCGTGACATTGTTGATGTCGCCCTCTGAGCGCGTCTGGAGCCAGCAGGAAGCCGTTTCTCATGCCGACAGCGGGAAAGACTATATTGTGATTTGCGGGCGCTATGAGGGCGTTGACGCGCGTCTAGAGGCCTTTATTGACGAAAAGATTTCAGTTGGGCAGTATATTCTGACTGGCGGCGAGCTACCAGCGATGGTGGTGATTGATTCAATCACACGGCTCCTGCCTGGCGTCTTGGGTGGCGAAAATTCCGCCGCTATCGAGAGCTATTCGGACGGCGACAATCTTGAATTCCCCCAGTACACTCGTCCAGAGGACTTTCGCGGTATGAAAGTCCCAGAAGTGTTATTGTCCGGCAACCATGCGGCGATTGACGAGTGGCGGGCGAAGAATTCAAAATAGGACATAGCCTTACGCAGTTGTGTTATAATACTTTCATGACACAAGCAATTTCCACGCGCAAAAAATCTGGGCAACGAGTCGGTATTGTGACGATGTTGATTAATTTGTCGCTATTCGTCGTCAAATTTTTGGCCGGGCTGCTCGCTAATAGCATCGCTGTTTTGGCCGACAGTTTCAATAATTTGGCCGACTGCACTTCGTCTATAGCGACTTTTTTGGGTTTTCGCTTGTCGGCGCGGCGGGCTGACAAAGAGCACCCTTATGGTCACGGCCGCATGGAATACATCTCTGGCGTCATCGTTTCGATGGTCATCATGATGACGGCGGTCGGCGTGGCGGAGGCTGCCATTCGCCGCATTGTCCAGCCCGAGCCGATTGAACCGGCAGTCTTGCCTATCGTGGTGTGCGTCGCGGCTATCGTGGCCAAGTTGCTGATGGCGCTATACGTTCATTGGTCGAATAAGAAAATTCAATCCAAGACATTGGTCGCATCCGTACGCGACAGCATCTCGGACGTCTTCGCGACGTTGATTGCGCTGTTGTCGCTGATTTTGGCGCCGCTGACTGACTTTCCGCTCGACGGCTGGCTGGGCTTAGCGGTGACGGCTTTCATCGTTTGGTCGGGCGTTCGATCTTTTTGGGATAATCTGACGCTAATTTTGGGGCAAGGCCTAGACAAGAATACCGCTCGCCAAATCCGCGCCGAGCTGCATGAATTTGACATCGTAGCGCGGGTCGACGGACTGGATTTGCATGATTATGGTCCAGAGGAGCGCATCCTGTTGGTCAAAATCGACCTAGCCAAGTCGCCGCACAGCGTCGAATTTGAAAAAACGATGGAAGAAATCAAACAGACCATGCGCGAAAAATTCAATATCGACGAAACGATTATTTATTGGCCGCCGATTGTTCACCGTTGACACGCTTGATTTTTCGATGAAGTATGGTATAGTTGAAACAGAAAGTATGAAAATGCCCAGAGACTTTCTCGGTGGAAATTGGGTCGAACTTTATGAGGAGAAAAAGGAGGTGAGCTGTTTGTCTGCTCTAATAAAGCGTTTGAATGAGGAATTATCAGAGGTTGAGGCGGAAATTGCTCGTTCGGAACCGTTACCGCAGGAGCTTCGTGACACCATAAACAGACTGCAAGGAAAATATGACGCTATAAATGGTGAAATCAGTGATGACAAAACGCGAAAATATAATTTGATTGGCTATGAAAGACATCTGGATTTTTTATTAGGACGACGCAAAGGGAGTCTGTCGCCAAAAAAACGGGAAGACGAAATTTATCGTTTGGGTGGCCGCGAAGCCATCAAGCAAAAAACCGATGAAGTTAAACTGGAAATTGCAGATTTGGAAAAGCTAATCGGCAAAAAATACCAAACTCACGCGCGATATTTGGAATTACTGAAACGCCTACGTTCTTTTGACAGAAGGGCTATCATTCGACAAACTTGCGATAAACGCAGTTTGCGGCGTGAGATTTTTGCTCGATTGATGATTCTAGAGAAACCGGCCGTCATTGGCGTGCCGTGGTTCTATCGTGCTAACGCGAAAGTCAAAGTCAAACGTGAAAAGGACAATAAATATTATGCACACGTTTTCTTTGGTGGTGATAAACGTATCGAAGATGAAACCAAAGACGGGCATGGGCATTACAAGTTTCGCATTGACAATCTGAAGACGAAGCATATTCGTCTGCCAGCGCGGCTCTTCCCCGCGCTGTTGTGCGCGATTTATGACCTGTTCTTTTGGGAACAGCGTCCGATGGTGACGCATAAACCGCAGCGAGCGTGAAGTTATAGTTCGTGATTTCATCCTAAATTTAACGGCGTCGATGACAATTCGTCCATCGGCGCCTTTTTCTGTCATTCGAATGTGGTATAATCAACCCATGAAGATTTTAGCAATCGAAAGCAGCTGTGACGAATTTGCGGCGGCCGTCGTCGAAGATGGCCGGCAGGTTTTGGCCGAAGTCATTCATTCGCAGATTGATATCCACCAAGCTTTCGGCGGTGTTGTGCCAGAGGTGGCGGCCCGCTCGCACGTTGAAGTGGCGCTGCCGGTGGTAGACGAATGTCTGCGACAGTTTGCGGAAAATGCAAATGTAGCCGGCGACGTTTGGAATCAAATCGACGCCATCGCTGTGACGGCAAATCCCGGCTTGATTGGTTCTCTGATGATTGGCACTTTGACGGCGCGAACACTAGCGTTGTTAAAAAATAAGCCGCTATATGCGGTCAATCATATTTTGGGGCATGTTTATGCTAATTGGTTGAGCGACGAGAATGGTTCAAATGGTGAGACTGCCGGAGTACTTCTCGACTCATTATTAAACGCGCGAACGGCCAATGGAACTGACCAAGTGACAGGGCCCCCGCTTCAGCTGGGGATGTCACGTGGCTCAGGTCGCTTGGACGGAGCCGATGAGTCGAGAAGTACTCCGGCAGGCTCAATTAACTTCCCCGCCCTCGCCCTCGTCGTCTCTGGCGGTCATACTCAAATCATGCTATTTCGCGACTATGGCGACTACGAAACCGTCGGCCAAACCGTTGATGACGCCGTCGGCGAAGCTTTTGATAAAGTCGCGAAGATTATCGGTCTGTCCTATCCCGGTGGCCCATCCATCGCGGCGGCCGCCGCCAAAGGTGATATGGATAAATATCACCTGCCCAAGCCTCGACTCGACAACCCCTTGAATTTCAGCTTCTCCGGCCTCAAAACCGCTGTCCTGCGAGCAGTTCAAGCCGCCGTTGGCGTCGATCACACTTTCCCGTCGCATCTTTTGGCGGAAAAATTAACCGACGAGCAGCGCCGAGATTTCGCGGCCTCATTCCAAAAAACTGCCGTCGAAGTCTTGGTCGAAAAAATGGTCGCCGCAGCAGAAAGATACCAGCCAAAATCTGTTTGCTTGGCCGGCGGCGTGGCGGCTAACAAATCATTGCGTGAAAAATTGGCAGAAACCATGCCAGTAGAAGTTTTTTGCCCATCACCCCAGCATTGCACCGACAACGCCGCCATGATTGGTGCCGCCGCCTATTTCCTGCGCCAAAAAGTCCCGCCAATTAACCCAAAAGAGCTAGAGATTTTCCCGACCAAATAATCAGTTCTATTGCTCAGATTCCGGCGCATCGCCTGATGGTTGAGCCTCAATAATTCCGTCCTGTTTGCCGTCGCGCGCGTCCAATTCATCTGCCCGAGCCCGCTGAACCGCATCCACGTCGATAGCCTCTTGAGTAGTGTCCGCGGCTGAACTATCTTTTTCCTTCGCGTCCGGTGAAGCTTCTTCAGTTTTAGGTTGGGCATTTTCATTTCCCAGAACATGGCCGAAATACACCTTGACGCCGCTAGCCGCGATAAGAGCGGCCACTACGCCGGCAATCACGATTTTTTGCGCCAGCCTTTTTCTATCATGTCCGCGCGTCTTTTTATTGGCTTGAGAGTCGGTATCATGCTTAGTCATCGCTGGTAATCCGCCCTCAGAAATCTCGCCATATTTGCGTGTGTGCACTCTCTTGGCTTCGCGCCTGATGGCCTCTATCATCTCATCATCGCCCTCTGCTGGTTTCAACCCAAACCCAACATCCGGCTTAGATGCTGGCTCCAGACCATATTTCGGCGTCGGCTCAACAGAATCATTTGCCGTTGAATTATTGTTTGTTCTATTATCCATTTTTTCCTTTCGTGAGGTTATTCTCCTCCATCATAACACACTTGATATAAAAAGTCAATATGCTGCCCTGTTAGTATTGTAAAAAATACAACACTAACAGGGCGTAATCGACCGGATTTTTGTGATGTGTTACAATGAAAATATCATGAGTAAGAGTTTTTTGCAAAGTCCGGCTTGGGCCAAATTCCAGAGGTCACTGGGGCGCGAAGTGGTTTTGACCGATAAGTATCTCGCCATCGTCGAACAGGGGCAAATTGGCCGGCGCCTGTTTTTGCCATACGGGCCCGATGTCAAATCGGCAGCCGAATTCAAGAGTGTCGTGACGGAATTGGTCGACATTGCCAAGCGCCAAAAAATCGATTTCATCCGCTTGGAGCCGCTAGGAAAAGTCGGCAATGAAGATTTAATGGACGCTGGGTTCGTGCGCTCGCGGGCTCATTTGGAGCCGGAAGACACCATCGTCAATGACCTGTCGCGCCCCATTGGCATGAAAGCGGTACGCGAGGTGCGACGGTTTGAACGCCGCTTGTCCGCCGCTGGTAAAGAAATCAAATTCAGCATCTCGCAACAGTCGCAAGACGTGCGTTATTTCCTCGATATGATGCATGATGTAGCGGCCCGCACTGGCATGCGCCCGCATCCCGACCATTATTTTTCGTCGATGGCGGCCAGTTTATTGCCCGACCGGCATGCTTCCCTGTTGTTTGCTGAAATTGACGGCGAGAAAGTTGCTTCTGCCCTGCTCTATTTGTCTGACGATACGGTGATTTACGCTCACGCGGCTTCCCTGACCGATTTTCGCCAGTACTCACCTGCCCTGATGTTAGCGAACTTTGCGCTGAAGTGGGCCAAAAAGCGTGGTTTTAAGTATTGGGATTGGTATGGCGTGGCGCCAGAGGACGCCGGACACGACCATAAATGGCACGGCTTGACGCAGTTCAAAGCGTCGTTTGGCGGCCAACGTGAGCACCACGTCGGCACTTGGGAGCTCCCTGTCAAAAAGCTGAAATACCAAGTTTATCGCGGCTTGCAGAAGTTTTTGTGATATAACTATACTTCGTATAGTTTACGGTTTCCTCGCTCAAAACAAAATAAGTAAACTCATTTTGTTTACTCGCTTCGTCGTGGTATAATGACAAACAATTAGTTATTGCGAAGAGTTAGGAGGTGGCGTCATGACGAACGCGAAACTTTTCGAACTTTGTTTGGGAAGGCTAAGGAAGAGCCATTGGGTTGACCCGAGCCGTTATGTCAAATGCGAAGGTCTTCACGCCAGCGGGGGCATAGAACTTATCATTGGTCTGAGCAGAAAACTTTCCTGCGACCAGTGCAATTTGATTTACAGTGATTGTCAGCCGTTTAATTGCATATGTGGAGTTGACGAAGATAATATCGATTCCCTATCCATTATTGAACGGGAAGACGATGGCTCAGATGCGCTTGATAGCTGGTATGTCACAGCGGTCTTCGAGTTGTATCGTGACGGCACGATTTGTAGTTCGGCCGCAGATGGCTCTTGGCGTAATCAGTTGATGGCTGGTTATTACAAGGGCGGCTTGTCTCCCGAAGATGGCATCTTGTATGCCCTTGCCTATTACGACTTTTCTGACGTCGATGAAGACGTGGCGTAGTCGCATAAAGGACGTGATGGTAGTATCACGTCCTTCTCTATTGGTTTGCATTTTTACCATGCTTGTGCTATTATAGGGGTGACATGCCTTCATCGAGGGGAATTGTCGTGATAGGGCTTATCTACCGGAGTTTAAAAGCCCGTTTCGAGTTGCCGCTTATGATTTCACGTGAAAACATAAACATAAAAATAAAGTGCAGCATAAAACACTTTTATGCTATAATGTGGCTATGAAATTGAACAAAACCTATGAAGCGAAGAATTTTGAGGCCGATATTTATCAGTTGTGGGAAAAATCTGAGGCTTTTCGCCCCAGTGGGCAGGGTCAGCCGTATTCTATTGTGATGCCGCCGCCCAATGCCAATGGCAGTTTGCACGTCGGGCATGCTTTGTTCGTAGCAGTTGAGGATATTTTGACGCGCTATCACCGTATGAACGGCCGCGACACCGCTTGGATACCGGGCGCCGACCATGCTGGGTTTGAGACTTGGGTGGTTTTCGAACGCGCTTTAGAGGCAGAGGGCAAAAGTCGCTTCGATTATTCGCGCGATGAACTTTATGAAATGACTTGGAACTTCGTGGCTGACAGCAGGGGCGGCATGGAGAAACAACTGCGAGCTTTGGGCGCCAGTTGCGACTGGAAATCGTTAGTTTTCACGCTCGATCCAAAAGTAGTCGAAATCGTCTATGCCACGTTCAAAAAAATGTGGGACGACGGGCTGATTTACAGAGGTGAGCGCATCGTCAATTACTGCACCCACCATCACACATCGTTCGCCGATATAGAAGTGGTTTTCAGGGAAGAGCAGGGGCATTTGTGGGAAATTAAATACCTAGTGGACGGCGACAGCCTCGTCGAATACATCACGGTGGCGACTACGCGGCCAGAGACGATGTTGGGTGACGAAGCTATTGCCGTGCATCCTGATGACGAAAAATATAAAAACCTCGTCGGCCGCTCGGTGATTTTGCCGATAGTTGGCAAAAAAATCCCGATTATCGCCGATGATGCGGTAGAACTGGGCTTTGGCACCGGTGCCGTCAAGATTACGCCAGCTCACGATCCGTTGGACTTCCAAATCGGCCAGCGGCACGGCCTGCCGATTACGAAAGTTATCGACGAAGACGGCCGCATGACTAATGTGCCAGAGGAATTCATGGGGCTCGAAGCAGGCGAAGCTTGTCAAAAAGTCGTCGAACGGCTGCGACAAGAGGGTTCTCTGGGCAAGGTCGAGAAATTTACTCACCAAGTGCCGCATTGTTATAAATGCGGCTCGGTCATTCAACCTCTAGTCAAGGATCAGTGGTTCGTGGCGGTGGAGAAATTGGCCAGCAATGCTAAAAAAGCTTTGCAACAGGGAAAAATTCGCTTCGTGCCGGCTCATAAAGGTGATGAATTGATTAGATATTTCGATGAACTGCGCGATTGGAATATTTCCCGTCAAATTCCTTGGGGAATACCGATTCCGGCTTTTCAAAATGTTGATAATCCGGACGATTGGATTTTTAACGCTGATGTTGACAAGGAATATATAGAGGTCGATGGCCGGAGATATCGGCGTGACGATGACACTTTTGATACTTGGTTCTCGAGTGGGCAGTGGCCGTTTATCGTGACTGATTATTTGGCGGACGGGGAATTGAAGCGGTTTTATCCCAATGCCGTCATGGAGACCGGTATGGACATCTTGCGGCCTTGGGTGGCGCGCATGATCATGTTGGGGCTATATGTGACGGGCGAAGTGCCGTTTCGCGAGGTTTATCTGCACGGCATCGTCAATGACGAACATAATCAGAAAATGAGCAAATCGAAAGGCAATGTGATTGATCCGATTGATACGGTGGCGGAATACGGTTCAGACGCTTTGCGATTGGGGCTGGTTTCGGCTCGTTCGGCAGCGCAGGCGCAGGCTTTTTCGCCGGATAAGGTCATCGCGGGGCGGAATTTTTGTAATAAGTTGTGGAATATGGCGCGGTTTGTCGAGGGGCAAGTAGCTAATGAGACTAATAAACAGACCGGAGCAGTTACTTTTGGGGACCCTCTATTCGCTCAAAAGCTAACTTTTGTCGCTGACAGCGACAAAAGTGGATCTTTTGAGACAGATAAGGGTAGAAAAGTCTCTAAAAGTGACCATTCCAGCCTTACCGTTTATGATCATTGGGTGTTGTCAAAATTACAACACTTGACAAACGAATTAGATAAGTTAATTAAAGATTATCGCTTCGCGGAAGCGGCCGAGACGCTGTATCACACGGTTTGGGACGAGGTGGCGGATTGGTATATTGAGGCGGCGAAGCAGGGAAGTGGTGTTTTGGAATTTGTGCTGGAAACCGTGCTGAAACTAGCCCACCCGTTCGCGCCGTTTGTAACAGAGACGATTTGGACGACGCTGCATGATGATGACTCGCTGTTAATCGGGCAGCAATGGAACAGGGAATTCGACTTTAATCCGAAATTGGCGCGTGACTTTGAGAAGATTAAGCAATTAGTAACAGCGGTGCGTAATACGGCTGAGAATTTGGACGGCGGCGAGCAAACGTTAATCTACCATGATAGCAAGTTGGTCGCTGACCACGAAAATTTGATTAAAAATCTAGCCAATCTCGAAAACCTCTTCCCGATGGAAAACCCCAGCGGACTGCGTATCGCAGGCCATATCCAAGCTTGGCTGGCAGCGGATAAAGCCAAAATTGCCGCCTACAAGGCCAAAATAAGCGCCAAAATCGACGAAGCGGACAATCTGGCCGAAAACCTCGAAAAGCGCCTCAGCAGCGCTTCATACGTCAAAAACGCCCCCAAACACCTCGTCAAAGAAACCCGCACCCAGCTGGCCGAAACCGAGAAGTTGATAAAGTCGTTGACGGAAGAGTTGGAAGGTTTGGAATGAGCCACGCTCTCGTCGTCCGCCAATCACCACGCTCTCTCCGTCATTCGCCGAGTTAATCGGCGAATCCATAAAGTCCTTGCACAACCAAAAGCGTTATGCTAGACTGTGATTATGATTAGAAAACTGCCCGCCCGCAAAACCTCCCGGGGGAGGGGACTGGTTGTTTGCTTCGTTATAGTGGCCATGGCCATTGTAATTAAAACTTCCACCCAAGCCGCCCCCCAACTCACCATCACCATCAACAACGACGCCACCACCGTCACCCTCGAAGCCGGCAGCTGCCAAGCCTTCTCCCTCGACACCTTCACTACCACAAACAAT